>JANQKJ010000194.1 GCA_028281205.1 Gammaproteobacteria bacterium | reverse complement strand
CAAGTCTGCATCGCGCTTCTTTTTATAACGCTCAAGCAAACCTTCATCATCAATTTTTACTGCTGCTTTTTCATTATACAGGGTATGAAAACTACCACTCACTAGACCACCTTGCGCAATAGCTCTCTGCCAGGCAGCAACCACATCCTCCAAGTTGTCTTCCGCAGCGGTAGTATCAATTTGGTTTAAAATAAACATGATCTTGTTAGCATCTTTTCGACGCACCGTGCCCGCAACTAAATGTTCCAGCGTATCCTTCATTGCACCTGGTTCTGGATGGCGCGCATCAAAAAACACTAATACTAAATCAGACAGATTGATAATATGATCAGTAATGCGCAGAGTGGAATCACGCTGCGAGTCAGCATCAAATCCCGGAGAGTCAATTAAAATTTTGCCGCGCATAATATCTGTTGGACAGGTTTTTAATTGCAGGTAAGTATCGATTCTTGCTCCTTCACCTTCAGCGACTTTCTCAATCGCTTCACTCATCTGGTAAAAAGGAAAGCGCGGATCTGCATCCAGCGCGATACCAGGCAATACCCTAACTGAATTGTCGCTACTGAAACACAGCACAGTAAACTTATCATCTACAGCCTGATTGCCTGTTTTCTGAATCGAATCACCAACGTATTGATTAATAAAACTTGATTTACCAGCCGAGAATGTGCCGAGCACTGAAATTAATGGCCACCATGAAATCTCAGTAGTATATGAATCTCGAAAATTCAACACTCCCAAACCCAAACCTACTTCATCGAGTTCTACAAATTTATCAACTACAGATACTAATAATGGATTTTCCTGCTCCAAATGTTTCTGCAGGCTTTTAATTCGATCAATAGTAATTTTATCTTGCATAATAATCTGGTTTTTAATGTTTAGTTTTGCTTTGTTTCATTTTTTTGAGTTGTTCAGCAAATTCAACACACGGATCTTGATTACGCTCACTGGGTGTAAACAACAAGTAATCAAATTGCTGCGCTGCATCAGAACTACCAAAGTAGTCACTGACATGATTTTTATCTGGCTGCACATTGATAAACGCTAAACTAACAGTCGACTTATCCACGTCATATCCAAGTTCTTGTAAGTGTACAGGCACACCGATATCTTTGCGAACATGTACTGCACCTGCAATTAACACCACTTGCTGGGCCTGTTCATCTGCCATGCTTAGAGCGAATGAAGCATCTTTGGCAGCCTGTACCTGCATCATTGGTTGCGTATTCGCCATTGGGAGATATTCGCAATGAGCATCAAAAATCAGTTGTTTAATCGCTTGCTGTTGCTGTTCATTAAGTACATTGCATGCATTAAGAATCAAATTATTGCGTGCAACCTCACAAAGTTCACCCGATGAATATTTATCCAACTGCGCCCGAGTTAGATTAGCGCCCACCATGGGCAACTGGTGCTCAACCTGCAGTTGTAATATAGGATTGTATATATCCCAATCCCAGCGTCCTGCAGTTTGTTTTAACTTGTCAGTAAGCTCATTCACCTCAAGTCCAGGCAATCTAAACCCAGACCATTCATCATAGGAAAGCATTTCGAACACTAGCACAACTGAATTAGACTTCGATATCAATTGTTCTATTAATTGTGCCTGGCCAATATGATGATCCGGATTGGTATGGGTCTCACCCAACAAGACAAATTGTTTTTCATGCAATGTTTGCATAAGCTGTGTTTGTGTTATCCATTGTTGTGCTTCGGTTGAGAAAATCTTCCCCACTAAGGGATGATCTCGATAGTATTGTGACTGCCACTGTGCATGCGCATGACTCACAATAATAAAAAAGAGCCCTAGCACTTGAATACATAAACTTATAATTTGCTGTTTCATAGATTCACTACTATTGTTTCTAACTATATGCCACTCAATGTAATTACCCAACAATCTGATTTAGCAGCATTCGTCGAGCGCATTTCAACGGCGCCTTGGCTTGCGCTGGATACTGAATTCATACGCGAATCGACTTATTATCCTGAATTATGCTTGATTCAAATTGCCACTCAAGAGACTAGCGCATGTATAGATGTGCTTAGCTTAAAACATATTGACCCACTAGTAACGTTATTAAAACAACCTACACAAGAGAAAATTTTTCATTCTTGCCGGCAAGATTTAGAAGTATTTTATGCCACTTACAAGTTCATCCCTCAACCTTTATTTGATACCCAGGTAGCTGCCAGCATTTTGGGCCTGGATGAACAAATCAGTTACGCTGAATTAGTTGCACAGACCTGTTCTATACAACTGGCTAAAACCGAAAGCCGTACTGATTGGAGAAAACGCCCACTCACAAATGCGCAAATAGACTACGCCTTGGATGACGTGAATCACTTAGGTGCTTTGTACTTCCATCTAAGCGAGGCACTACACACAAAAAACAGAAATCATTGGCTGCAAGAAGAATGCAAACAATTAATCGTTGCCAATAACTATTTTGTGACACCGGAACAAGCCTGGAAACAAATCAAAGGCGTTGGCAAACTCAATGCACAACAATTTTATTATCTGCGCAATATTGCTCACTGGCGTGAAACTCGTGCGCAAACAAAAAACTTGCCACGTCGTTGGTTACTGCCCGACCCTGCTATGCTTGCCTTATGCCAATTAAATGATACAAGCAAGGAAGCTATTAATGTTTGCCTAAAAGAAAATGCACCCAAGTCGATACGCCATACCAATATACTGGCTGAAATTCTACAACACCCCATACCCGAGGATCAGGTCGATCAACTACAAGCACCTGATGATTATCGACTAAGCAAAGAACAACGACTGTTGATCAAAAAACTCATGGAAACCACCAGAAATAAAGCAGCTGAAATTGAAACCTCGGCATCATTGCTGGCAAATCGCAAATCCTTAGTTAATCTTGTATTAGGCAGGGATAGCAAAGTCTCTTCTGGCTGGAGAAAAAATACCATTGCGGATGAACTACATACTGTCATTCAATCCATGAGCAACTAAATATCTACTGCCTGGCAGTAAATTCAACACTCAGCCTTACCAATCAGAGATAGCAAATTTATTCAGCGACTAGGTTACACTTCGAACACTCATCTCAACTATCTTTTATTATGCAACCATCAGAAATTAAACAACTTATTGAAGCAGGTATTACTGATGCTGAAGCTTTTGTTACCGGTGATGGCGGTAAATATGAAGCCACCGTCGTAAGCCCCGCTTTTGAAGGCTTAACTATGCTGAAAGAACATCAGCTGGTATATGCGACGGTGAATGCACAAATTGCCAGTGGTGAATTACATGCGCTGACAATAAAAGCCTACACACCAAAAGAATGGGAAGAAAAATCACAAAACGCGCAATAGCGCATGACATCCCCTTTGCCCAATACAGGCGGCACTGAATTATTATTCATGCAATAAAAAACGCACTTAGCAAGCTGCTAAGTGCGTTTAGTATTTACAAAATTACTTGCTACTTTGGAAGCCCAATACTGAATAAACCATCCTTGCTTGCATAGTAGGCGGCCAAGTCTTTCATGTCCTGGTCACTTAACCCAGCAACGATTCCACTCATAATGGGATTATTTCGCTCGCCAGATTTATAGCTTTTTAACGAGTGATAAAGGTAGTCTTGGTACTGACCAGCAATATTTGGGAATGTTGGCACTGCACTCATACCTGTTTCAGTATGACAAGCGACACATGCTTGTGATTTTTCTTTGCCGGCTACAGGATTACCGTTGGCCATAGCAGTTGCTGTAAAAACTAGCTGTACCAATAAAATAAGAACTAAGCGTTTCATCTAATTTCCTTTTGACTCTAAATATAACTTATAGCTGACTATTCTTTAATCGAAGCAAAGTAAGCGGCGATATCTTCAATTTCCTGATCACTTAATCTCGCTGCTTGTGCATTCATTGTTGTATGAGAACGCTCTCCAGAACGATAAGCTTTTAAAGCTGCCGCTAAATATTCTGCATGCTGACCACCTAACTTTGGCACTTTATATGTAGGGTAAACATTAGAATAACTAACCACGCCATGGCAACCTAGGCATGTCTCGCCTACGATTGCACCGCGTGCAGCATCACCGGCTGCATACGCTTGTGTGCTGATTACTAGTAAGCCGAACAAAATAACTCGTAGAACATGTGAAATCATCAGTGATCTTTCCTATTTAAATATCCATACAGAAGGTGCCCATAAGGCGCGGGCGGGCGCTAGTATACCTCAATTGAACAAAATCGTATGCCAATTCCCCCTGATTTCGTTACACTATTTGATATCGGTCAAATCACTAACTTTTCACCCTATGGCCGACTAAACATATAAATGCACCGCTTAAAAAACATCCAACCCGAAGCAATACGCCCACTTTTTGACCGTTATCAGCTGCGATTGCTTGAAGTTCCACCTGATAATGACATCCCATATAGTTTTTGGGGAGCACCTGAAGCCGGCCGTCAACAATCTGTTTTGTTTGCACGCGAAGACACACCAATCCATTCTCTACTGCATGAAGCATGTCACTTCATATGCATGCCTCCCGCATTACGTAACAACCCAAATAGTGATGCAGGTGGGTCTGCGCTGGAGGAAAATGCTTGTTGCTTTTTACAACTACTCCTATCCGACTATATTCCCGGCTTTAATCAAAACATCCACCTGCACGACATGAACATCTGGGGATATAATTTTCGCTTAGGATCCAGCGCGCGCTGGTTTTATGCCGATAGTGAAGATGCACGTACCTGGTTAATGGATTACGGCATCATTAATCAAGCCAACAAACCTACGTGGCAAGTACGTAAACAGCTTTGAATAGTTCGCCTGAAACGATTAAAGGCTGTTAAAATTTAGTCTCCAGCTTAACCAGCACAGGCCACACTCCTGCTGGCATAATTAATAAATACTCAACTTACAGATAGGCGTCATATTATGAAAATTGAAACCATCGCCGTTCACGGAGGCTACTCTCCAGAACCGACCACTAAAGCTGTGGCTGTACCTATCTATCAAACCACATCTTATTCTTTTGACGATACTCAGCATGGTGCAGACCTGTTTGATCTAAAGGTCGAAGGCAATATTTACACACGCATTATGAATCCGACTTCTTCAGTATTGGAAAAACGCGTGACTGAAATGGAGGGCGGGGTAGGCGCATTAGCATTAGCATCCGGTATGTCTGCAATTACTTATGCTATTTTTGCAATCGCCCAGCAAGGTGACAACATCGTCTCGGCTTCTTCTCTTTATGGTGGCACATACAATTTATTTGCACACACGCTACCGCGCCTTGGTATAGAGGTACGCTTTGCAGATCAACATGATGTTGATGGTATGGAAGCGCTCATTGATGACAATACTAAAGCCGTTTTTGCGGAAACTATTGGCAACCCTGCAGGCAATGTGCTGGATATAACGGCGGTGGCGAACATGGCGCATCGCCATGGCGTACCATTGATTGTCGACAATACTGTTCCGTCACCGTATTTATGCCGACCTTTCGAACACGGCGCCGATATTGTCATTCACGCCTTAACCAAATATATGGGCGGCCATGGCACTTCAATTGGAGGCATTATTGTAGACTCCGGTAAATTCCCATGGGCTGAGCACGCCAAGCGTTTCCCTTTACTAAATGAACCCGACGCTTCTTATCACGGCGTTGTTTACACTGAAGCCATGGGTGAGGCAGCTTATATTGGCCGCGTACGCGTCGTGCCGTTACGTAATATGGGCTCTGCGATATCGCCATTTAATAGCTTCCAAATACTACAGGGCATCGAAACACTAGCTGTGCGCATGGATAGGCACTGTGATAATGCACTTGCAGTAGCCAAGTATCTGCAAGATCACGATCAGGTTAGTTGGGTGCGCTACGCAGGACTAGATAATCACATCGATAAACCATTAGCTGATGCTTACATGGGCGGACGCGCATCTTCAATTTTAAGTTTTGGCATAAAAGGTGGCGCTGAAGCCGGTGCTAAATTTATTGATGCGTTGAATCTTATTGTACGCCTGGTAAATATTGGTGACGCAAAATCCTTAGCCTGCCATCCTGCTACCACTACGCATAGACAATTGTCTACAGAAGAACTAGAAAAAGCAGGTGTGAGTGAAGACCTGGTGCGACTCTCAATCGGCATTGAGCACATCGATGATATTATGGCTGACTTAAAGCAGGCACTAGAAAAAGCCGGATAGTTAAGTCATTCTTAAATATGATACTAGTCGCGACTTCACAAACAATTATTTGAGACGTTTTCCAATAGATTGCTACTAAACATAATCACTCATGGATGCATATGTTGCTAAAGGAATTTTCCGCAACGGCCACACTAACAGCATTCTAGCCGGCTCACCTGTGCGCAAACTGGTCGCGCACCGCAATAGCCGTCAATTCCGTAAGCAAGCTACAAATAGGATTATTCCCACAGGCCATGGCATACGCCTATCTGCCTTATATAACATTCATGATCAGCCTGATGCACCCACTGTTATTTTGTTGCATGGCTGGCTAGGCTGCGCAGACTCTCTATACTTAATCACACTAGGTAATTTTCTTTACCAACAAGGCTTTAATATTATTCGCTTGAATCTACGCGACCATGGTGATTCGCATTATTTAAACGAAAAAATATTTCACTCTTGTCGCATCCAGGAAGTTATTAATGCGTGTATTAATATTCAAAATGAATTTAATACTCCAATCTCTCTAATTGGATTCTCACTAGGTGCCAACTTCGCCTTGCGCATTAATGCTTACACCAGTAGAGAAGAATTATCTCTGCAACAAACCATTGCGTTTTGTCCCGTGATTGATCCAAGCCATAATTTAATTGCCTTAGAAAACTCTTTATTGGTTTACCGAAATTATTTTATGCAACGCTGGAAAACATCTTTTTACAAAAAAGCGGATGCATTTCCTAACATATATTCAAAAAAAACATTTAATGAATGCAAAAACCTAAGGCAGGCAACTGAAAATCTCGCTACCCGCTATGCTGGTTTTGCTAACCTTGAGTCATATCTCAACGGCTACTCGATTGCCGGTAGCCGGTTAAGCACATTACAATCTCCTGCACAAATTGTGTTAGCCAAAGATGATCCTATTATCCCCTGGCAAGACGAACATAAACTTGCATGTAGCACTTATGCAAAAACTCTCATAATGGATCATGGTGGGCATTGTGGGTTTTTAGAGCCTGATTTGACCAGCCCCTGGGTAGATCAATTTTCGCTATTTCATTTAACTAAATAACATTTACAAAACTTGGCTATGGTTTACGAATCGCAAACATCTTCATGCGGTGAGCAAGTGTAGTGGGTTTCACACCCAATAACTCAGCAGCACCACCTGCACCCGATACTTTCCATTCGCTATGCTCAAGAGCTGCAA
>JANQKJ010000182.1 GCA_028281205.1 Gammaproteobacteria bacterium | reverse complement strand
TTTTGCAGTTAAAGTGCCTATGTGGCCAGTGCATACATGGTTGCCTGATGCGCATGTAGAGGCACCAACAGGTGGCTCGGTGATTTTAGCGGCTATTATGTTGAAGATAGGTGGCTATGGTTTTTTGCGCTTCAATTTACCAATTACACCGGACGCAAGTAGAGAACTGGACTGGCTGTTAATAACAATATCACTGATTGCAATTGTATATATTGGTTTTGTGGCGCTAGCGCAAAAAGATATGAAGAAGTTGATTGCTTACTCTTCTATTGCGCATATGGGCTTTGTGACGCTTGGCTTTTTTGTGATTTTTCAAATCAGTGTTGGCAATCAAGACATTCAAATGCTCGCTTTGCAGGGCGGTATGATTCAGATGATTTCCCATGGTTTTATTTCTGGCGCATTATTTTTATGCGTAGGCGTGCTTTATGATCGTATGCACTCGCGTAACATTGATGACTATCAGGGTGTAGTTAATAGTATGCCGGTGTTCGCCGCGTTTATGGTTTTATTTGCTATGGCTAATTCAGGTTTGCCGGGTACATCAGGCTTTGTTGGTGAGTTTATGGTAATTATTGCCAGTTTTGATGCCAGTCTCTGGTACTCGGCATTAGCGGCTGTGACCTTAATTGTGGGTGCTGCGTATTCTCTATGGTTGGTCAAGCGCGTCATATTTGGTGAGGTGGTAAGTGATTCTGTTGTTGCCCTACAGGATGTCAGCACGCGAGAATTTTTAGTGTTAATGAGTCTAGCGTTGTTAGTAATCATTGTGGGCGTGTGGCCAGCAATGCTAGTTGAATATTTGCAACCGTCGTTAGAACAAGTGTTACGTTTAGCGCTAGTGAGTAAGGTGCCTTGAGATGCAAGTGAATTCGATGGTTATGGATTATCTGATACTTGCACCAGAAATTATTCTGCTGTTGGGTGCGTCTGTTGTACTGCTAAGTGCAGCGTTTATCTCTAGTTATCATAAGAGTCTTTATACATTAACGCAGTTAGTCTTACTTGTAGTGCTGTATTTGTCTATTTTGCCACTCAATGGGGACGCGGTAGAGTTATTTAATGGCTTCTATGTGGTAGACGGGTTAGCGTCTCTCTCTAAAGCCGCAATGTGTGTGTTAATGATTGTTGTATTAGTTTATTCACGTAGTTATATAGAGTCACATAAATTCCCTGTTGGTGAATATTATGCCCTAGCGTTGTTTGCGCTGCTTGGCATGATGTTGATAAGTTCAGCTAGCCACTTGCTGATGATTTATTTAGGTTTGGAGTTGCTATCGCTTTCCATGTATGCACTTGTGGCTATAGATCGTGATAACTCCATTAGTTCAGAGGCGGCAATTAAATATTTTGTTCTAGGTGCAATTGCTTCTGGCTTTTTGCTGTATGGAATTTCACTCATATATGGTTTAACCGGTTCGCTCTATCTCTCGGATTTAGCGATTGAGAATGAAGCAGGTATCGGTGTTATTGCGGCGATTATCTTCATCGTAATCGGGCTTGCATTTAAGTTGGGTGCGGTGCCGTTTCATATGTGGCTACCGGATGTTTATCAGGGTGCACCATTACCTGTGACGTTGTTAATAGGTAGTGTGCCAAAAATTGCAGGATTGTTATTAGCGCTGAGAGTGCTGATGGATGGGTTGCCGTACATGCATGAATATTGGCAACAGTCACTCATGGCGTTGGCAGTTCTTTCACTATTAGTAGGCAACATTGTTGCCATTGCACAAACTAATCTGAGACGCATGTTGGGTTATTCCACCATTGGGCATGTAGGCTACATTTTGCTTGGCTTGCTGGTTGGAAATCAGCAAGGTTATTCAGCAGCGTTATTCTATACACTAATTTATGCATTAATGAGTTCTGCTACTTTTGGGGCGATGCTTTGCAGTGAGCGTATGAATCGCCCGCTTGAAGAGCTCACTGATTTGCAAGGCTTGGCTAGAGCTTACCCATGGCTTGCATTTTTGATCTTGCTGTTGATGTTTTCGATGGCAGGAATACCAATGACGGTTGGTTTTTACGCCAAGCTAAATATTCTCCAGGCAGTTATTGCAAGCGAAGGGGTAATATTGGCTATTATTGCTGTTGTGTCGTCTGTGATAGGCGCGTTCTATTATTTGCGTGTGATTAAGTTGATGTATTTTGATGATAGTGAGCATCAGCAAGTTACCCCGATGCCGGCTGGGCATATCTCAGTTTTGAGTATTCATGCGTTGTTGGTCGTAGGCCTATTTGTATTCCCACAGTACCTCATTAACCTCTGCCAGCAAGTTTTTGCTTGATTAAAAATCCTGCGTTTTTAACCTTCTTGAAATATAACGCTTAGCTGCGTACACTCGCCCGCTCAGATTGACATGGGATTAACTAGTAAGTTGATTCTGTGACCTACCATATTGATGCGGGGTGGAGCAGTCTGGCAGCTCGTCGGGCTCATAACCCGAAGGTCGCAGGTTCAAATCCTGCCCCCGCTACCAAAAATTTCTGCGAAATTTTTGTAATCTCAAGTGCCAAATTAACGAAGCCTGCGACCGTAGGTCGGTGGTTCACAAAATCGTCTGGAACGATTTTGAACTTCGAGCAAAATGAGATGGCCCGTAGGGCGAGGGCAGGGATAGCCCGAGTAAATCTGCCCTCACTACCACACATGCGACGGAGTGTTAGTCGCAGATAAAATATTGTGAAGAGATTCTTTAGATCTTTTCTTTCGCGCCAGTAATATAAAAAATAGTAATAAGCTTACCCATTCTTATTGATTTGAATTTGGCTGCCATGAAAGAAATCTTGCATTAGTTGCAAGTTAGATAACACCGCAGAATACTCAATCGAGATAGTTGCAAAAAGTAAAATGATTTAACGGCAAGGAGTTTTCAGGATATCAACTAACTAAGTCAAGAATTGGAACATAATTAGTTACCTGGAAGATATTTACTATGCAAAATCATTGTATATTGTGCGTATTATGCGATTCGTACTGAACGTAATGTTTTGTACATCTTGCTGAGTCCAAGTTCTAAGGATTAAAATTCCAGTTTAGTAGAAAATAAATCTAAATGAGAATCATTTAGATTTATTTGTATTTAAATCCCAAGCATATAAGGTTCATTGATTAGAATTTTTTATAGAGACAACAGAATTAAAGAATTGTAATAAAAGCTGTTCTTATACAGAATCGATCTGTTTTATATAAGTACTTTAGGAGCTTTGGAAAATATGTTCGCAGTCAACCCTTTCGCCGAACTCTCGGCATTAATTTCGCCCTCTGTAATGCAGGGATATGTCGTACTAATGGTCATTTTGGTTGTTGTCGGAACGATTCTCGACATGGCTCATAAAAAGAGTGCCCAGTATTTCTTTGAAAACGCTGAAAAAGCAAAAAAGAACGCAAAACGCACTTTAAGCGGTGGAGAAAAAGCAGGTCTTGCAGTAGCAACATTGGCTAACGAAGTATTGACCTCGGCTGAATTTAAAGTACGACCAGCAAGACGTTACTCGCATTTATTAACAATGTATGGATTCATCATTTTTGTAGCGACGACTGCTTGGTTGATTTTTGGGTACGCTGCTGAATCTGCACCTGCGGGACTAACAGCTATGTGGCACATTGGTGCAATTATGCTTTGCCTGGGAGGTTACTGGTTCTGGTTCTTTATCCGTGTTGATGTCTCATCAGAAGGTGTGAAATGGTACAACTTCAACGGTCGTGGTGACATTTTCATTGTTTCCTTGATAACAATGGGTACCTTTGCTCTGCTATGGTCGTTTACTGCAAGCATGGCCATGTTTGTGCTCTTCGTTATCTCTAGTACGGTTCTATTCAGTACTGTTTTCTGGTCTAAGTTTGCTCACATGTTCTTCAAGCCTGCAGCGGCATTTCAAAAGCGTTGCATCAAAGCGGACGGTTCGTATGAGAATCTACCTGAGCTAGGTGAACTTTCTGACCCTGCAATCCAGGCAAAATATCCGGATATACCTGAATATATGGGTGAGAATCCACCTAATATGGGGCCTGGAATTAAGCGTGAAGCTCCAACCCATTATTAATCCTTAACAACTATTATTAATTATTTAATTAGTAACGAAATTATAGAGAGAAAAAATTATGCCTACTTTCGTATATATGACTCGCTGTGATGGTTGTGGACATTGCGTTGATATCTGCCCTTCAGACATCATGCATATTGATACAACAACTCGACGTGCATACAACATCGAGCCAAACATGTGTTGGGAGTGTTACTCCTGTGTTAAGGCTTGTCCTCACAACGCCATTGATGTTCGTGGTTACGCAGATTTTGCGCCATTAGGACACTCAGTAAGGGTTATTCGTGATGAGGAAAAAGGTGTCATTGCATGGCGCATTAAATTCCGCAACGGTAAAAAAGATATGAATCTGCTTGCGCCGATTACCACTAAGCCATGGGGTACTGGAATTCCTAAGTTGGCGGATGAAGCCGCACCTAGTAGTGAAATGCGCGATAGCGAACTACTTTACAACGAACCAAAATACATTCGCTTAGATGAAGGTGGCTTACATACACTTGAATCTAATGGTTTGAAGATGAAAGAAGGGGTGTACTACTAATGGGTTATAAAACTGTTGTTGAAGATGATATCGATATCTTAGTAGCAGGTGCTGGCATGGCTGGCACAGGCGCAGCTTTTGAAGCGAGATATTGGGGTAAAGACAAGAAGATCGTCATCGCTGAAAAAGCAAATATCGATCGTTCAGGTGCGGTAGCACAGGGTCTTTACGCAATTAACTGCTACATGGGTACACGCTTTGGTGAAAACAATCCAGAAGATCACGTACGTTATGCGCGTATCGATTTAATGGGTATGGTGCGTGAAGACTTATTATTTGATATGGCGCGTCATGTAGATTCTGCAGTGCACCAATTTGAAGAATGGGGTTTGCCATTAATGCGTAACCCTAAGACTGGTACTTATCAGCGTGAAGGCCGTTGGCAGATTATGATTCACGGTGAATCATATAAGCCTATTGTGGCTGAGTCTGCTAAGAAATCAGCGGATAAAGTTTTCAATCGTATTTGCTTAACGCACCTATTAATGGATGATGGGCAAGAAAATCGTGTTGCAGGTGCGGTTGGTTTTAACGTACGCACTGGCGACTACCATGTATTTAAGTCTAAGACAGTTATTTGTGCTGCTGGTGGCGCATCTAATATTTATAAACCTCGTTCAGTGGGTGAGGGTGCGGGTCGTGTATGGTATGCACCATGGTCTTCAGGCTCAGCTTACGGTTTGTTGATTGGTGCTGGTGCGAAGATGACACAAATGGAAAACCGTATTGTGTTGGCTCGTTTCAAAGATGGTTACGGTCCTGTTGGCGCGTACTTCTTACATCTTAAGACTTATACAACTAACTGCCTTGGTGAAGAATATGAGTCAAAGTGGTGGCCATCATTGCAAGAAATGGTGGGCAAAGAATATTTGGATCCAGAGTTATCACATGCAACACATCGACCTATTCCAACATGTTTGCGTAACCACGCGTTAATTTCTGAAGTTAATGCGGGTCGTGGTCCAATTCACATGGTGACTATGGAAGCATTCCAAGATCCTCATCTAGAAGAAATTGGTTGGCATAACTTCCTAGGCATGACAGTGGGTCAAGCCGTACTATGGGCGGCGACTGACTTAGATCCTAAGTATGAAAACCCTGAGTTAACTACCTCCGAGCCATATGTAATGGGCTCACACGCAACTGGTTGTGGTGCATGGGTATCTGGTCCTAAAGATGTATCGCCTCCAGAGTATTACTGGGGCTATAACCGCATGACTTCAGTTGCCGGTTTGTTTGGCGCAGGTGATGCTGCTGGCGGAACGCCGCATGCATTTTCTTCTGGCTCATTCACAGAAGGTCGCCTTGCTGCTAAAGCAGCATGTCAGTACATCGATGATGGTAAAGGTGAAGGTATCAAAGTATCTCAACAGCAAATAGATAAGCGTCAGCAAGAAATCTATAAGCCACTTGAGCACTATAAAATTTACCGCAATGAAATCACTGCAGGTACTGTTAATCCTAATTACATTAACCCACGTCAAGGTCTTGATCGCTTGCAGAAGTTGATGGACGAGTACTGTGGTGGTGTAACAGTGAGTTACATGACTAATGAAAAACTTCTAAACATCGGCTTGAAGAAAATGAAGATTCTTGAAGAAGATCTTGAGAAGATTGGTGCAGAAAACATACACGAATTACTACGTGCATGGGAATTGAAGCATCGTCATTTATCATCAGAAGCAGTAATGCAGCATACATTGTTCCGTAAAGAGACTCGCTGGCCTGGTTACTACTACCGTGGTGACGCGATGAAGGTTGATGATCAAAACTGGCATGTATTGACAGTTTCACGTCGTGATCCTCAGACTGGTGAATACACCATGGAAAAAGCACCTTGTTATCACTTGGTTGGTGATGAAGAAGAGAAGGTTGCTTAGTACCAACTGCTAAGGCCTCATTATTGAGTCCTTAATGTGTTAAAGAAAAAAGATCAACTTAGGTTGGTCTTTTTTCATTTAAGAGACATGTATAAATAACTGGCACTGTACAGAATCAGTAATATCTTCATGTCAGTGTCATGAAATTGATAACTTGATGTAAAATGCAGTTTGTTTTAAATGTTGTGTTGTGCCTAGCTAAAAAGGTTGTCATGGCTTAATTAAATAAGAAAAGTTAAGAATTATTTTTATGAATATAATTGAACATACTGAAGACGAAATTTTAGAAGTAGCTCATCCTATGTGGGATGACCTTATTAAATATTCTAATGAAGGTGAGTACGGAAAATTCATCCGTAAGTTTTCTTATGAATGCTTGCTTGGCCTTAATGAAGTAGAAGTGGGCAAACAGTTTGCTAAAAGTGAATTAACCAGAAACCTGGATCCAAAGTGGGATTATCTCGGTTTGATCCGTCGGGGCCAACATGTGACAGTTTTATATCGTATGAGATCGACTAAAAAAGAGGGCGAATGGTTAGGCCGTATGGTGCTGGGTTATGAGGAAGGTGAGATTAAGATTTTCGCCTCTTCGATTTTTTAAAATTTTCAGCTGGCTGTATTGAATTTTTATTTATGAGCGAAGTAATTAAAGAAGTTGTATCTGAAGGGAAGCTAGTAGAGCTGAACTATAAAGTGATTGATGCAAAGACCCAATCTGTTTTAACCACGGTTGAATATGCGATTGGTTATGTTCATGGTGTTACTGAAGCATTGGCACCGCAGGTCACGGCTGAGTTAGAAGGCAAAGCTGCGGGCGATATTATAGAAGTGCCTATAGACTGTAATAAGCTCTATGGTGAGCGTGATGAGTCGTTAGTTATTACTGATGCCATTGAAAATGTACCTGAAGAATATCGTGAAGTCGGTACATCTATCCTGATGGAGAACGAGCAAGGTCAAACAAAAACTTTTCTAGTGACCAGAGTAGACAAAAATTCTGTCACCATCGATGGTAATAATCCACTTTGTGGCCGCGATGTCATTTTCAAGCTTGAGATTTTAAATGTGCGTGATGCAACTGAAGAAGAATTTGAGGCAGGTGGCCTCGTCAATGCCGACCCTGATATTAGTGAAATTGTTGGCGACGATCAGCCAGTGCAACCAATAAATTAATTTATTTAAGTTTAGTCTCTAAAATAAATTTTAAATTGGAATAACTCTTTGCCTCACCATCTATATGCAGAAACTTTATTAACTCCAGGTCTGGAAGTACCTATTGCGTGGCGTTTTGAAAATGATGCCAGTTATTTGATTGATTTATTAGATGAAGATTCGCCAGTACGCGGTGCGCTTTCACAAGCTATCGATCGTTATGGTAGTACTTTCTTTGAGCTTGCTGCGAATAAAGAAACACTTATAGAGTGGGCTAATTCAGAAAATACTTTGGAAGATGCAGCCGATGTGCGTGAACTACGTTTGGGTGGAGCACATGTCTTTCAGCAAGCGATCGAGTTGTTCCAAGGTATGCAAATGGAAGCGGACAAAGAACAAGATCCAGCAAAGTGGTCTGCGATTCATCATAATATTGGCGATGTCATGGGCCTTATTGGCCAGCGCAGCGGTAGCTCGCATTTTCTTGAGCAGGCAGCAATGTCATATGAGCAAGCGTTGGAAGCTCGCACTTTAGAACAAACACCCTTCGAGTGGGCATGCACGCAATATAATTTAGGTGTTGTCATGCAAACCTTAGGGCAGCTCGAAGATGATACTGGCTTTTTAAAACAAGCCGCGGATATATATAAACAAGCATCAACTGGTTTGAAGCGTGATGAACATCCAGAACAATGGGCTAGTGCATTATGTAGCGTAGGTAATGTGTTGTGTTTGTTGGGTACGCATCGTAAAGGCGCACGTACACTTGAGCAGGCGGTAGTGGTTATGCGAAATGCCATGGCTGAGCGGACACCTGACAAATCAACCTATGGTTGGGCGGTCACACAAAACAATCTTGCTGCAACATTACAAGCCTTGGGTAAGCATGAAGAGGATATTCAGTCTCTGGAAGAATCAATTCCTATTTATGACGCGACTTTAAAAGCGTTAGCCATAGATGATGTGCCAATGATGTGGGCGATGGTGACAGCTAATCGCGCTGCCGCTATGCATGCCTTAGCGGCAGAATCAGATCATGTTGAAATGGCATTAATGGCTGTATCAGAATTTGAGAAAGTTGCTGAATTATTCGCAAATGCTGGGATGGAAAAATATCAGCAACTTGCGGAGCAAAGGAAAGATCAGTCTAAAGAATTAGTAAAGTTACTTGAGGTTTAATGTGGATAAAAATGTTTCAGCCACGGATGAAGAATGCCGTTTTTGTTTAACTAAGCCTAGTCGGCGAATCATGTTGGAAGGTAAATATGGTTTTGCCGCATGGGATAGGCATCCGGCCAGTGAAGGCCATTTTCTTGTTATTCCTTATCGTCACTTTGCTAGTTACTTTGATATCACAGATGAAGAGCGTGAAGAACTCTGGTCACTAGTCGCAAAAGGACGCGATATGTGTGAAGAAAAGTATCATCCTGATGGTTATAACATTGGTATTAATGTTGGTACTGCCGCTGGTCAATCTATTCATCATTTACACATTCATGTCATCCCACGTTATAAAGGCGATGTAGAAAACCCTAAAGGTGGAGTGCGTGGTGTGATTCCAGATAAAAAACTTTATGAGTTTAAGCCGGATTAAACCTGATTTTATTCACAATATACTGCCTTGATTAAAGCTTATTCACAACGTTTGATGCCACCCTATTCGGGACAGATGCAGGTGGTAGAGACTGATAGAGCGCGTGCGCTAACCTTGGATAGTGACACCTGGGAAATTCAATTTCTGCATTCAACGGATAACCATAGTCATGGTCTTAAACGCAGTTACATGCGTGTTGCAACCATTAGTAATAGCGATATCAAACAAAAGAAATTTTTTCCCTCTTCAGCAGAAAATGATGCCGAGCAAACGGAATCAAAAACAGATGAGCGCATGTTGGAGCTATTAGAATTTCTTTATGAGGCAACGTTGCCTTTTCCAGCTGCAGATAAATTTGAATTTTGGTTGCTTGATAACAAGGAGAAGAAACCATTAGCGCTAATTTATACATGTATCAATGAAGAGCAAATGAGCTCGTTTCCAGAACAAGCCGAATGGTCAGCTCTGCCAGATGCAGTGATGCCTATTGAACGCTCTGAAGAAGAAAAAGAGCAAGAATATGCACCGATTAATTATCAACTTGAGCGGTTGGTAGCTGCACGTGCCGGATTCAATGCTAAAGCGCAATGGTTCAACCGTGAGATTATGGATAGTGATATGTTTCCTGATTTAATGTTAAGAGAAGATTGGGAAGAACCACATAGTGCGGATTTATGCCGGCGTTATTTAAAAAGGCAGTCACCGCGGTTGTTAATGCTGCATGATTTAAGTCTTGATATACGTAGGCAATGCGAAATCAATGCGCGTGCACATGCATTAGAAGTTGAACGATTTCATTTATTGTATCCAGAAATTGTTGACCAGGCTTTAATTGATGCTGTGCGTGTTGAAGCAAAACTACGTGCAGTAACTGAAGGCCAGCCTGCGATACATAAACGTAGAGACGGTATTCATTACATATAAATCAAGCCATAATGTACGAGAATGCATACACCTGCATGCTCTTAATCTGAGGAATCATACATGCCAAAATATATATTTGTTTACTTGGGTGGAAACCATCCTGAAGATCCTGAAGAAAGTAAAAAACATTTTGAAAAATATCAGGGTTGGTTGGCCGGTTTGGGTGATTCAATAGTTAGTCCTGCGATTCCTTTTAAAGATACTCATACAGTGCATCCTAATGGGTCAACAGAAGCAGGTACAACAACCTTAATGTCAGGTATGAGTATTCTGCAATTTGAATCCATGCGTGAAGCGCTTGAGGCAGCCAAGTCATGTCCTTTCAAGGATATTAATGGCACGCTCGAGGTTTCTGAGATGGTGGAAATGCCTAGTAAATTAAACTAGTAAATTAGAGAGACTCTGATTTATTCTGATGAAGCTTAAACAAAAACATCTCTTACATGGATCGCAAGAGTTAGAGCTGCGTGACGAGTTTATTCGAGTCAAAATTAATAGTCTTCTTAAGGGTAAAAAAGAACTTGATATTGAATTGGCGATGCTGAACCCAGAGCCGGTTATTAGTGGATCGCAGTTGCATTTTCACAGTCGTGTAAAGTGCGGGCCTTTGCTTTCTCTTTATATTAATAAACCTAATGAGAAAGAATTTAATACTTTCGTTGAGGCAGTAAAGGCAAAAGCAAAGTCTGAGTATGCTGCCTTTGCAGGCTTGAAATAATATGAGTACTAAACTCGTTCAAAAGCATTTACTTAAACAATCAGAATTCGAGATTGTTGGTGAACAAGTGGATATACGCGTAATGTCACGTGTTTCTAATCAAGTCACGGAATCCTTAAGCGTGACGTTAGCGGTACTTAATCCTGAGCCGGTTATTACACGCACCCAATTGCAATTTGTCAGTCGTGTGAATGGAGAGCCGCTAATTTCTTTGGCGCTGTCTCGGCCGAATGTGACAGAATTTAATGAATTTGTTAATGAGCTAAAACAGAGAGCGCAAGCAGAATATAATGCTATTTCAGGTATAAATGTGTCAGCTAATCCAGAATCGCTTGATAGCAATTCATATGAAGAGCCACCTGAATTTAGTGATCATACCCATCAAGACATTATAAAAACTAAAAAAGTGAATATTGAAGGCTTAGATAATGCCATCAATATGATAGAAACCTATGTGCAAAATGAAGAAGTGCAGCCTTTAGTTATTGCATTAAAGTCACTTAAAGAAGATCCACAAGATCATGCAAAGTTAGTCCAGGTAGCAAGCTCATTTGAAAACCTCGGGTTTAGTCAAGGTGCGGTGCTAACTTATGCGCCTTATATCGCCATCATGCTTTCCGATGACCCGTTTGGGAACTGATTGTCTTAGCTTAGGGTACAAATACAGTTAGTAAGAATGTCTACTTAAGGTGTAATAGCGTTCATTCAACTAATGTCTTTCAATGGAGTAATTTTATTCCAGCTCTATTTTTCCATCTATCTTGGTCTCTAATTCTACATCACCTATTTTTAAGACAACTTTAGCATCAAGTTTTTCATTACCTTTTAGTTTGCCTGATTCAATTGCCTCTAGAACTCTATGCTCAATTTCGCGTTGAGACGTGACGCCGACTTTCTTCAAGAATTTGCGAATTGACATGTTAAAAGTGTCTTGATTCATTATTATTTCTCCTATCAACAGAAGTATTATTAAAGTGAATTATATTACAATCATGCAAGACATTGGAATTTGAAGCACTGGTTGAATGATCTAACTCAAGTATTATGGTTAGACCAGTTAAAATCATTATTAAAATATCAGCTCAATAGATGTTTGCTTATGGTTCAACATCAATCATTCAATAGTTGAATAAAAATTATTTGCTAATAGACAGCGAGCTAATCGCCTCCGACACTGATTGAAAATGAATTTTTGTTAAACATACCTCTGCTTTGCTAAATTCATGTGCTTGTACCAATTTAGATAAATCATTCGCAGAGTAACGTTGAGTGCAAATAATGGAATTGAAGTCGTTCTCATTCTTTTGATGTAGCCTATAGCAATGACCAGAGCTATCAACTAGAAAGTCACTACTTTTCAATATCAACGATCTGCACTCGTCAAGAAATTCATTTTCAGTGTTGAAGTAAAGAAGCTCATCGTCACCTTCTAACTTCATAATGCATGGCCAATCGATCATCAATACGTTTCACAGTTGAAGTATCGTATTTATACTTTATGAATTACTATCGCTTTACTTGAATTACTTTACTTGACTTAATATATTTGGCTCAAAAGATTTTGCAATTGAAATCCATTTCTTGTGGTCAAACGAGTGGGATTAAACTTCAATACCTAATTAACTCGCTTCAGCTAATTCCACTTCTGGTTCACCCTGCCAAAGCATTTCATAACCTATCTCATAAGATGAATCGGCAAATGCTACTAGTGCTGCAAATTTTTCTTTGAAAATTTTGTCAGCATGAGACTTTTCATGCTGCTGAAATGATTTCCAATACGTTACTATTGAAATATGCTCCTCAGTTTTTTGGTCAGAGTCTATTGAGCCTTCATCTGATACAAAGCCACCAAATCTATAGACTTGTCCACCTATAAATCCACCTTTCTCATTGCCATATGTGTTTTTAACGACATTACACATTTCACCGAGTAGTAGTTCCACATCTTCTAATGTAACGCCTTCTTTAAGCTTCACAACGTTATACATCATGACGCTACCAAATGGCACAGTTAGTGGTTCAAACATGATTTGCTCCTTGCGATCTAAGTAATAGAAAATAAATTAAGCTACAACATTATGGTCTGCTACCTGTTTACTATGGTAGTCATTTATTGCAGAGCGAATTGCATCTTCAGCAAGCACAGAACAGTGAATTTTTACAGGAGGTAATGCTAATTCTTCAGCAATATCTGTATTCTTAATTTGCTTCGCTTCATCTAGAGTCTTTCCCTTGACCCATTCTGTCAACAAGCTAGAGGATGCAATTGCGGAACCACAACCATAAGTTTTAAACTTAGCATCTTCGATCACACCCTGATTATTGACCTGAATCTGTAACTTCATTACATCGCCACAGGCGGGTGCGCCAACCATACCTGTCCCTACATGAACATCAGAATTGTTTAGCGACCCAACATTGCGAGGATTTTCATAATGATCTAGAACTTTTTCACTATACGCCATTGTAATTAACTCCTATTTGTTAATACTTAACTAAGACTATTAATCCACATCACATTTATGAGATTTACATTTACTGTTAATGTAAGTCACGACTTCGTGTGATGGGTCGTGTGATTTAGTTAAGTGATACTTTTCAATAATTTAAATTTATCAATACCTGAGTAATTTAGTCAAGTATTCATAAGGGGCTAGAAGAGTTAACAATTGTGTACCACCATATCAAGATTTGTCTTGCAGACTCTATCTATGTAGTTGTTTTCAATGAATTATTTAAACTACTCTCATATAAAATTGATATCTTCAGTAATGAAGGGTTTAGTAATCAAAGATTGATCGTATTTTCCGTTGTTTGTCTATGATCTTATCGATACCTATAAATAAACTTCATTAATTAAAACCAATTCAAATCACTCAAGTTTAAATAATTTTTAGTTTTTAAATTTCTACATAAACATAAAATTGTAATTTGCTTATAATTTGTTTGAATTTTCTTTTAAGCCACGAACTAGGTTTTGTCTGCTTGGCAAATCTAATGCCAATATGTTCTTTTCGCAGTGTCATCCAGTCTTGTTTGTACTGCTCATTGCCGGTAAGGAAGTCAATTTCTGAAACTTTATCTGTATCGATTGCATAGCGCATCAAATATTGAGTGAGAATGGAACCGGGTGAATAGTGTTTCCAGTTTTCATCGTAGATTAATCGGTAAATATTGGCTTTGCCATGAACGACAAACCAAATTTGTGCTGCTATAGCTTGTTGATCGACATATAAAATAGCCATGCGCAACCAACCCAATTTAAATAAGCGTTTTACTAAAGTAGGTGTGAAGTCGGAAAAAAATTCATTCGCTTTCCAGCTTGCTTGATAAACTGTTCGGTAGTCTGCTAATGCCTGGTCAATATCAGCATCTTTATACAATTGAATAACACATGCATGTTCGCGTTCAAGTTTACGTTGTTTGCGCTTGATTGTGTTGCGTAAACTTGCAGGTCGCTCAGTCATGTACTCATTAAATGTTTGACCATTTAAATTGTGACTCCAGTTATAAAAGCGAAAATAGGGGCAGCTATTAAATCCATAATTCTCCATTAATTGGCATAATTTATTCATGATGTGATCATCCTTATCAATGGGATCAAAGCGAATACTTGGAACAAACATTTGAGATAGGCCCTGTGCCAGACAAGAAAGCGCTTCATCTTGTTTGCTGTCATTGGTGATCAATAAAGAAAATAATGTAGTGAAATTGTTGCTTAGGGAACTCAGGTTGCCTTGCGCGTGTAGCATCATGGGTGTAATGGCGAGAACACGCTCGTCTTCTAATACACACATCAAGCGAAGTGACTGATCTTTAGTAAGTGCATGAGAAGTTAGAGTTTCAAACCAGACTTGAGAGAAAAATAGCGAATTCTGCTCAGCTCGAGAAAATAGGGCGTCAGCACTTGCTGGCAATTGCTCCCACTGATGGTAAGTAACGAATTTCAATGGTTGATTTAAGAGTACGTAGTGGTGTGTGAATATTGGCTGATGGACTGTCCAATGATGCTCTAATTATCTCTGATATTGTGAACCAATAGCATGCTATAGATAAATTTTTGCTATGCATAAAGAGAAGTTTTCATGTGAAAGCACTATTTTGTTACAATCGCCCGCTCAGACGATTCAATTTATACACAGAGAGTGGAATATGAGCGAGCAAAAAAATACAAGACCTAAGGTTCCTGAGGGAGAATCTCGTTTTGTGAAGACAACTCAAATGGAGCCAAATGAAAAAGGCTATGTTGGTTACCAGACTACCTGGGAATCATTCCAGAAAGAAGTTCCTTACCAAACACCTAAGCAGCCATAAGTTTTTATAGCCATGTGGGTTTGTCGCTCACATGGCTATCTGCTACACACATCTGTAATCAGTCGTAGTAGTCCGCCTCAAAGTCTCCATTTATTCATAAAATCACTCAGCTAACCTGACAGCATAAACCGGGCTATTGATACTAGGTGCGATGACAGCAATCCCAAGCGCATCTATCCACTGAAACTTGCTGTAAGCCCCATTACTAGTTACACCTGGATTCTCGCCGCTTGCTTTAATGCGAGTCCATGTCCATGCCTGTTTTTTCCAGTTTTTCTCCGGAGGTGTTAATAGATATAAATTTTTGTCGTCGTTCCAGGCAATAAATCCGCCAAGTTTATTGGCCCATTCAAACCCTAAGCCTGGGCCTTTGTTTTCTATTTCTTTATCGCCCACAGTTTTAATGTATTTCACTGGGCTTGAAGGGCGCGATAAATCAAGTACACCAATAGAATTGGGAGGATAAGCAAACTCAGCAGAAACAAACAGATCTCTTGTTGGGTCGATGGCACCCATGGAATCTATGTTAATGGGCTCGTCTTCGTATTGTTTCCATACATCCTTGGCTGGGTCGTAAGAGACAAATAGTCTTGGGTCTCGAAACCCTGTTCTTCCCCAGAATAATTTGCGTTTTGTGTCATATGCGGTAGGTCCATCAGTTAAACCAGCAGGCCCTACTGATTCCATATTTCCCCAAGTATTGGTGGTTAAGTCAAAATAGGCTGGTGTCGTACTATCACAACCATTATCTCTTCCAGGTGGTACATGTGAAGCAGCATCTGATGGTGTAAGCATAATAAAGCGATTGGTTTCTGGGTCATATACTACGGAATCGTAAGTATGTGGAACCACTGGTGTGTCGTTCCAGAAACGGCAATTCTGATTAAGTCCAAAAGTTTTGGCGTCACCTGGTGTTTTGCCATCTGTAGGAGAACTGCGTCGTTCCCATGCAAGCAGTTGCAAATCAAAGGCATAGATTTCATTACCATAGTAGGCATTGTGTCCGCCACCGGCATAAATGAGTGCGCCTAATTTACCTGCACCGCTGGCGTAGGCACCGCCTGTCCATGCATCCGTTACGCCTAATTGTCCTTCAGAACCAGACCATGCGCAGTCTTCACTTGGGCACGGATTCAAGTCTGCAATTGTATTTGAAGAAATACTACGCCATTCATGTAATGGCAGTTCAGTAATTCTTTTGGGGATTTCTGAAAAGGCGGCTTGAGAGCAAAATAGTAATGCTAAGGCATAATAAATAGGGCGAGTGAAATTTAATATTTGCATGATGCTGTTATGGATATTGGTCGAATATATTGACTTGTTAAACCTGTAGTTTAGATAGATCTATATAAAATAGTTTGGTGCTTGTCGAAAAAATTACTAATTTTGTATATTAGTTCCTGGAGATATGCGAAATAATTCTGTGTAATAACTCACTGATATATTCGTTGTTACTTTCTTAGATGCGTTCCACTATTAAAAATAGCATTTTTCACC
>JANQKJ010000115.1 GCA_028281205.1 Gammaproteobacteria bacterium | reverse complement strand
CTCATAGGCTTCCTCTATTGTATAGGGAACTATAGTTTGAAAGGTTTGCACTTGATCCCAGGAGCAACCTGTGTGCGGATCGCGTAAGCGTTGCATGATGTCTAGTAAATCATTAATCGTGTACTGCATATTCACCTGATAGCCTTATTTATCATCTCAATAAAGCAACAGTGTTATACAAAACACTTCATAGAAAAAGGACAATCTTAGGAGTTATGCGTCTATTTTAATAAATGTCCCTTGGGTTTGATGAAAGCGCAAAGTGATAAATTCCAGCCCGATACGCCAACGCTTACGCAAAATTGTATGATCATTTCTAACATTAACCACAATCGCGACTGCGTCTAGCATATGACTATTAAGTTTTAGAATTTGCCCATCTTGCAATGGTGTATGACTTAACATCTGAATACCATTGAGGGAAACATCTTGTGTCCTACCCAAATAACCCCGCACTATCGGCCATTGAATATAAAAAGATACTGGCCACTGTTTTTCAATTCTTTGAATAATACGTTTACCATTTTGCTCAAGCACTTGCTTGGAAGCTGGAAACAATGCGCTACCACAACGCATGCACACACAATCAGGGGTTATTGATTCGCCCAAATGATGGGGTAATTCACAAAAAGCGCACTGGTTAGGGTCAAGTACTTTCCTTACAACGGCGCTAGATTGCTGAGTATTATGCTTGCCAGAGGGAGGTTGATTAACTACAGCTTGATTATTCTGAACTGCTTTTAAACTCTCGTCATATTTTGAACGTGCAACGGGATCCATCAACACCGCATAGGCTTCATTGATCAGGGCTGCATTGGTTTGATCTCCACCTAAATCAGGATGCATTTTCAACTTTTGCATCATGGTGCGGTAGGTTGCTTGAATCACTTCGCTGGGAGCATCTTGCTGGACATGCAAGATCTCATAATAGTTTTTCTGATCAGTCATTTATGTATTTTTTACAAATAATCAGCAGTTTAATAACCAATTAGATTCATCGGCCTTGGCTTGTATTTCTTTAAATTCTATCTATGCCACTAACGAATGAATTTAATTTAGGAATAAGGTGATGAAATCGACTTGAAAAGTACTGAGTCAATATTATAGTATATGAGAATCATTATCATTCGTATTACTATTATGGCTGAACACAATATAAATAATAACGAAATCACTCTTGAACGTTGCGATATCGATTTCTCTCCCAATACCGTGAGTCGACTAAAGAAAACTCTACTTACCTGTATTGATGAAGTATCAATGGCGATATGTGAAACACCGCAGACATTTAAAGCAGCAATAGAAAAAAATTCTGTTGAATTAGGTAGTTATGAACAATTCGATGGTAAAAAAATGATTTATATACGTTTCAATCACTATGACTATATGATTCCCTGCCGTATTGACCATTAAAATCAGCCAGACTCAAAAAAGAGTTCCCAATCTGAGCTCCATACAAAAGTGTTGATTTAGCTATCTTTCCCATAGCTGGAATAAACATAAAAATAAAACCCGTTAGCAACATTTATATTACCCACCATGCTTGACTGTAGTATTCACAGGGTTATGATCCATATCTCACTACAAATCACTGCTTTAGGCACCCTTCTTAACTAAATACTTGTAAGTTTCATTATTAGTTGTCATACTGCTGTCATTACTAGATACTGACCAGAGTATAGATTTGGCTGATAAACACCCTACAGACCCCGCCCTGCTCCAGGTTAGGATTCCACGGTCATTGCGCGATGAGTTTATGCGCTCTGTAAAGTTGGAAGACGACAATGCCTCACGCCTAGTCCGTCAATGGATTCGTGAGTACCTAAAAGAAAGAGCACAAACAGACATGTTTGAAAGTGAGGCACGATGAATAAGTACTCACTAACTTCCCACTTTATAACAGCAAAATAAAATCGCGTCTTATGGCTGCAAAAGTCTCATTAATCAATATTGGCAAAGACCTCTGGTCATACTTGTGTCGCCAAATTCCACCACCAGTGGCGTTGTCTAATTACACAAGTGAGGCGCAGTTGTCCGAAGTTTTAAAATCTGGAAGTCTTGATGCAGACATTATTGTGTTGGGTCACCACTTGGAAGACCCGCTGAAAATTGCTAACTGGGTGAAAGCCGTTAATCCATTTACAAAAATATTTGTGTTACGCAGACCCAGTGACTTTGAAATCATGCGCCAGGATTTTGAGACTAATCCCGCATTAGGTGAAGGCTTAATGTTGTGCTCAACCGCAGATATTAAAAGTTTGCCGGCAGCATTAATTAGCTCGACCGCAAAGTCTGCTAATGACACAAACATTAATGCTGCTTTGCAAAGTCACGACCAAATACCTGTACTCAACAAAAAAGCCTTGCTTACCCAGCCTGATGAAATTGAAGTTGTTGACGACCTCCTTAACAGCGCTAATGTTGGCTTCATATTACTCGATAAAAACCACACCATTACTCACGCGAATGATATTGCATGTGAATTATTAAATTTAGATGCAAAAGAATCTCTCGGCACACCTATTGATCTTATCTTAGGTGGTAAAGACCAAGCAGGAATACAACGTTTAATACTAGAGTCGCAAGAAAATGAAGCCAAGGCTACCGGCCTTATTACTATCGATAATGAATACGGTGCAATGCACTTACGCTGCACTATTACTCTTAATGATAAAACCAATCAATCTTCAGGCTACGCGCTAGTAATACAAAACCAAAGCAATTTAATGCGCATAGAAGCCGAGTTACTTGAAGAACAAACTCGCAACAAACTCACACTTGAGTTACTTAAAGAAGGCGTGCTTATTACTGATCAAAACCTTGATGTAGTACATATGAACCCAGTAGCTGAAAGCCTGACTGGTTGGCCGGCATTTGAAGCTGAGGGCCACAACATCGATGAGATCATTCGCCTAATTGATTCAGATAAGCGTGAACGCTTTGAAATACCCGGACACATCGCCATACAAGAAAACCGCACTATTCACGTTAGTCAGAATTTATTACTAGTGAATAACCATAATGATGAGCGCGCAATAGAAATTACTATCGCCCCACATTATCCTGCTGAAAATAATGCCTGTGGCGTAGTCATTATTGTTAAAGACTTATCAGAAACCAGGCGCTTGGCTAATGAAATACAACATCGCGCTTCACATGATGCCTTAACTGGGCTACTCAACAGACAAGAATTTGAATATCAGTTAGAAAAATCGATTGCCAGCGCAGCCATGCATGATGTGCAACACGTGTTATGTTACATCGACGTTAATCAATTCAAAATTATTAATGCACAGGCCGGACATACCGCTGGCGATTACATTTTAAAAGAAGTAGCTCACCTTCTACGCTCCAAAACTCGTAGCATTGATTACATTGGTCGCTTGGGTGGCGATGAATTTGCATTACTACTTGTTAACCATACACTGGATAATGCACGCCGTACCGCACAGTCACTGATTGACGAATTCCAGGGGCATACTTTCTCTTGGGAATCACAAACATTTGAACTTGGTTTAAGTATTGGTGTAGTACCCGTCACTAAAGAATCTCCAGAACCGGCACAAATGTTAACGCGTGCAGAGTTAACTTGTTACTCGGCAAAAGAACGCGGCCGCAATCAAGTGCATGTGTATCAAAACGACGACGACGAACTCACTCGCAAGCATGCTGAAATTCTTCGTGCAGCGGGTATTACTGGCGCACTGCAGGAAGATCGCTTTATGCTTTATTGCCAACCGATTGTTTCATTATCACTAGGCAATCGTTCAATTCAGCATTATGAATTATTACTGCGCCTAAATGATGCCAATGGCAACATCATTATGCCCAGCAGCTTTATTCCGGCCGCAGAACGCTATGGCTTAATGCCCAACGTAGATCGCTGGGTTATTCATACTGCATTACATAATTATCATGATACTTTTGGTGAGAAGTCGGGAGTGCATATCGCCATAAATTTATCCGGCAATTCACTTAATGATGACAAGTTACTAGGTTTCATTAAAGACGAATTAGAAAGCTCCCAAGTTGACCCACAGCAGGTTTGTTTTGAAATCACTGAAACGGCCGCTATTAACAATCTTTCCCAAGCAAGTCACTTAATAAAAGAATTAAAAGCGGTAGGCTGTTGCTTTGCATTGGACGACTTTGGCAGTGGTTTATCATCATTTACTTACTTAAAGAATCTACCCGTCGATTATTTGAAAATTGATGGCAGCTTTGTAACTGATATGTCCAAAGACACCATCGACTATGCAATGGTCGAAGCCATTAATCAACTCGGCCATGTGATGGGTATTGGTACTATTGCCGAATGTGCGGAAAGCGAAGAAGTGGTCGATCAGTTACGCAAACTAGGTGTTGATTTTGCTCAAGGTTATGCCATGGGATCGCCTATCCCAATGGATGGCCTAAAATTATTGCACTAAACTTCTATCATGGCCGCGCAACCCAAACAAAAAAAATTAGAACTAAGCGAACTAGATACGCTTAAGCAGCGCCTGGAAACACTATATGATGATGCTCGCAACAATGAGAAAATTCTTAAAAAATTTCAGTATTTAGAACTAAAGCTATTAAGCTGTAGCTCATTATCCGAACTTATCCAAATTATCACTCATCATAGCCGCTCAACTTTTGGTTGGGATACATTAACCATCATCCTGCACGATGAAGATCGAAAGATTTACAAATTATTAAAAGACTCAGGCGAAGACCCAGACAAACAGCAAACTTTACAGCTATTACCTGATATTTCTCATGTAAAACAAATTTACGGCATGAACCGCAAGCCTTCATTAGGAAGATTCGATCTTGCCAAACACCGTACTTTATTTCTAGACACTCAAAAGTACCCCAGTAGCATTGCGTTGCTCCCATTACAAAGAAATAGTCGTTTGCTGGGCAGCCTTAACTTGGGTAGCTATAAACCGAATCGTTTTCAAAAAGGAAATGCAACTGATTTTTTGCAGCACCTTGCTGCTGTGTTGGCAACATGTCTACATACTGCCATTGCACATGAACGTTTAAAGCAGGCAGGTTTGACTGATGCCTTGACAGGAATTAATAACCGTCGCTTCTTCGACCAACGTTTAGATGAAGAAATCTCACGCAACAAAAGACTTGAAACAAGCCTGAGTTGTTTATTTATCGACATTGACCATTTTAAAGTCATCAATGACAGTTTTGGTCATGATGTAGGAGACGATGTACTCAAAAAAGTTGCCGAATTAGTACGCGCACAAATCCGGTCAATAGATGTTGTTGCACGTTATGGCGGTGAAGAGTTTGCCATCTTACTGGGGCAGAGTGGCGAATCAAAAGCTGTGGAAATTGCTGAACGCATTCGCTCGATTATTGCCAGCACTCAATTCAATAGTGGCGATGTTAGCACTAACATCACAGTATCGGTGGGTGTTTCCACAATAAACTTCCGTGACACCAATAACCAAGATCCCAAGTTAATAGGTAGACAACTTCTTCAACGTGCAGATAAAGCACTCTATCAAGCCAAACAAAGCGGCCGTGACCGCGTTATCTTTCTGGAAGACTAGCTAGTCTCTATTTAAACATTACACAAATAGACTTTATTGTTCGGCTATGCTCAAATGCTGTGCTTCCACTACGCGAGGAAAGCTTGTGCGGATATTATTCTTAACTATAACTTTGCTATCAGTTGTTTTGATAAGCGCTTGTTTACCTACTAGTAAACAAGAATCAGACGTAATCACTCAACAACAAATGAATGAAGTGTTAGACCAGGCACTTGCAAGCCCTAAAGCGTTTCAAGACAGCTTAAGGGAGACATGCCCTAAATATAAGTCATTACTGTTAGAAGTTGCCGAAACTATTAATATAGGCTCACGCATTTGGAATGCGGGCGGATTACCCCTCACTATTAGGCTTTACGAAGGCACTGCTTACCGTGTGTTATATGAAACCGATGACGAGTGCCCCGAGCTTTCACACGCATTCGAAGCCGGCTTGTTACGTTCACAAAAGCAAGAAAGCGTGCAAGAGAAAGGCCGCATACTACGCGCTACCTTAGACCTTATAAT
>JANQKJ010000099.1 GCA_028281205.1 Gammaproteobacteria bacterium | reverse complement strand
CTCATGCCCTGAAATACGTTGGTATTGTCAAAAGGCGTAACAGATAGCCAAAAAAACAAAACCCCGGTCAAAATACCAGGGTTTGTCAGCAGTCTGAAACCCCGTTAATACGGGGTTTTTTTCGCAGTCTAGAAAACTAAATGACTGAGTTTAATCAAGCGAACCTTCAATAATCCAGCCTGACCACCAAGCGTCCTCAGCAGAGGTGCCTGGCTCAACAGCACCAACATAATCAGTGTTATCGAAAGTAAAACCAGAACCATTACTTACTGCTGTGATGGTTGGGGCAGTCACAGCAGCCTCAGCATCAGTAAGAGCATAAGCTGAATCAATAGTCACTGAATTATCACCGGAGTTAGTTTCAACATCTGCAGGGGCAGCACGGCTTGAGCTATCATAGAACTCCGGACCTTCACACTCACCTAATACATTCACAAGTGTAATAACTGAAAATGCATCATCTATGCTATCTCCATCCGTGTCGGCATCATCGATACGAATACAACCCGTATCAAAATCTTGAACAGCACTATTGTAAATCGCTGTTGTCAGAGCACCGCGCAAACGCATACCAGGCTGTTCACCCCCAGCACTATTATTCACTGAACCACCCAGCACTAAGATATTGGCAAGTGTGGCATTGGTTTCTGGAACATAGTCAGCATCACTAGAATTAGCCTCTATACCGCGAGGATCATTACTACCTGTCGGGGCAGCTTTCGTTTGGTTTTTACGAATGATCGCGTACTGAATATTACCTTGATAGCCTTCATCGTAATCAATATCGTCATCATCGTTATTGGTCAACACCAAGTACCTGGCGTTTACTGTACCTCCAAACCATTCAACACCATCGTCTAAATTATTATGTACTTGCACATATTCAATAGTAGTCCCATAGCCAACACCCTGTAATGTCAAACCATTGATCTCATTGTTGGGACCCGCAACCAAACCACCTTCTGCAATACGTACATAGCGCAGTTCTCCACTATCATCAGCTGGGTCGTTACCACCGTAGTTACCTACAACAGTACCGCCCTCACCCACAACGTTACAAACTGTGCCTGTACCAAAGCACGCGCCAGTACCACCTTGACCATATTGGGGGGCAAAGCCTTGAATGATAACTCCGCCCCATTCACCTTCACCATCAAAGTCATCGTCTGCAACACTACTGAAAGTAATTGGACTCACTGGTGTACCAATAGCTTCCAGTTTAGAGCCGCGAGTCACCAGTAAAGAACCTGTGCTAAATGCGCGAACATCAACACCGGGCTCAATGGTTAAAGTTACACCATTATCTTTAATTGCTTGAACATCATTGGCAGTTGATACGGTTACATTACCCTCACCAACAATAACTTCCTCATCAAGACGCCACTCTACACCGCGCACAAAAGTATAATCTTGATCAATCGTACCGGTAACCGTACATATAGTAAGCTCACTGTTACAATCCACAAAGCTAGGAGATTCATCCGGTTCCGCTGAGTTCAGAGATCCTGGAATGGTCCAGCCTTCCCACCAACCAGAAGCAGCACCTGGGTCTACTGCCCCAACGAAATCTGTTTGATCAAAGACAAAACCTGAACCATTATTGACAGCAGTAATAGCTGGTGCCGTTACAATAGCTTCAGCTTCATTAATTGCGTACGTTGCACTATAACTCAGAGTAGTCGAAACAATATTCGTTTCACTATCTGCATCTCGCTTATCATAAAAACCGTCTTCACAATCACCTATAACATTGATCAAATCCACAACAGAAAAAGCATCGTTTGTGCTATCTCCATCTGTGTCGGCATCATCAATGCGTATACAACCTGTATCAAAAGAAGCAACTGAGGAATTATAAATATCAACATTAACAGCTCCACGCAGGCGCATCCCTGGTTGTTGACCACCAGTATTATTTACCAAGTCACTACCGACAATAGTAACATTAGCAATAACTGCTTCTGTTTGTGGAACATAGTCAGCATCGCTAGAGTTTGCTTCTATACCACGTGGATCATTGCTGCCGGTAGGGGATGCCTTGTTTGGATCCTTTTGAACAATTGCATATTGAATATTACCTTTATAACCTTCATCAAAGTCGATATCGTCATCGTCGTTATTAGTTAAAACTAGATATTTTGCATTGACGGTACCACCAAACCATTCTACACCATCATCAAGGTTACCATGCACTTGCACATATTCTATAGTAGTGCCATGACCAACACCTTGTAGTGTCAAACCGTTAATTTCGTTGTTGGGACCCGCAACCAGACCACCTTCAGCAATGCGTACATAACGGATGATACCGCTATTATCGTCCTCTTCATTACCACCATAAACGGCAACTTCAGTACCACCTTCACCGGCAACATTACAAACTGTACCTGCACCAAAACATGCACCTGTATTACCTTGTCCAAACTGTGGTGCAAAGCCTTGCACAATTACACCACCCCATTCACCTTCGCCATCAAAATTTGAATCGGCAACACTACTAAATGTGATTGGTGAACTGGCACTACCATCAGCCATAATCATAGAGCCACGAGTGATCAACAAAGTACCTGTATCAAAGGCACGTATATTGGTTCCCGCCTCAATAGTCAGGGTCACACCTGTATCTTTAATGGCCTGGACATCCGCTGCGTTTGCCACAGTAACATTACCATTACCAACTCGAACAGTGCCATCCAAACGCCATTCTATTTCACTCGTTAGAGTAAAATCCTCATCAATATTGCCAGACAAATTACCCACCGAACAATCGCTATTATAGCTAACAAAGTCTGCCTCAGTAACACCAGAACAATCGCCAGAACTCGAACCGCCACTACCGCTGCCAGTTCCGGAACTATTAACGTTAATGGTGACATCATCACCATCGTCACCACCACAACCTACTAGAACCATGCTAGTAAGCAGTAATGTAGCCATTAATTTTTTGTTAAATATGGTCATTTTCTCATGAACCTCTCTACCCATGGTGAACACTTAAAGTTTAAAATATTAAAAAGTTACTTATCTAAATTTTAAATTTCATAAAAATATAAAATTCTCTGACAATACCAAAACCAAATTACAGCCGCACATCTACACATGGTTTTAGAATTCATAACTAGCACTCAACGAGAAACTTACCCCCTCTTTGTAGCTTCGTATATCGATTTCGTTTTGACGGAAAGTTATATCTTCGTTGAGAAGGTTTTTTATCTGCGCTTTGACCACTAAAGAATCAGAAAATAATTTTTCATAATTTAGATCAACAAGAACACGTCCTACCTCGAACTCAGGGCCCACATCCTCACCACGGCCAACACGATCAATCCTATCGTCAAAATAATTTACAACTAATGTTAATTTTTGCTCGGTCTGATGATGATCGAGACCTAGTTGTAAATTAGCCAACCAAGGTGATTGGCCTTGCAATTCGCGACCTTGAGCACTTTCACCTTCTAACCGTAGAGAATTTGTATCAAGTTCAACCTCACTATCAATGTAAGATATATTACTTCCAATAAAAATTAGGAAACTATCTGTATCGATAATATTTTTATAAACATCAATTTCTATGCCGTTCAAATCAGCGCTGACTGCATTGCGAAAAGTAGATCCTTCAGCAAGTTCTCCAGAACCGTCCAGCAACACCTGCTCGGCAGGACTATCAATTTCTTTTCTAAAATAAGCGATAGAAACTGTTTCTTCATCAGAAAAATAGTACTCGAATCGAATATCAAAATTATCGATTTTAGAAATTTCCAATTCCGGATTACCCACTACGGGACGATCTTCTTCATCGTAAAATAATGATTCAGCCCTCTCTACAATACCAGGATAAGATATAGTTTTACTCCATCCAGTTCTAACCTGAATATCTTCCTGGAATCTGTATGTAAGAGTTATTGAAGGCAAGGGATTTTCTTCATCCAACTGATTATCTGCTGAACTTTGGTTCGGGTATTCTAAGTCCTGAGTAAAATCTTCCTGTCGTATGCCCGCAACCAATGTCCAATCACTGCCAAATTCCGTTGTAGTAGATAAGTAGTAAGCTGTAATTTCCTCATCGGAATTATACGAATCTGTACCAGCTGTACTAGTTCTTAAGCGAATTCTATCTAAAATGAAATTTTCATAAGAAAGTACTTGTTCTAAATCTTGCTCATCACTAAAAGAAATTTCACTAACATTACTCCCAGATGTTATACCAAACCTAAACAGAGAGAGCTTGCGAGAGCGATCAGAAAACAAACCACCAATTTTTAAATCTGTTTTAATATCATCAGTAAAACTAAAAGGAATCAAATAATCGATACCAAAGTCAAAACTATCTTCATTAAGATCAGACCATCTGCGTTCTACAGATGAGGTCGAAAGTGATCCATTAATATACTGATAAGTTCGCCGATCTGGTTCATAGCGGTTTGTTTGTGAATAACCAAGGCGCCAGTCTAACTGATGAAATTGATTTCCAAAATTAAACTCATGAATTCCGGTAAATTGCTGTGAAACAAATTCTCTTTCAACCCATTGAAATACAACTTCTTCTATTTGTTGATCATCTTGGTTAACACCTTGATCCACACGGGTAATATCATCTGTATCACGCAAAAATATAGTTTTACTAAGTATCTCGTCGTTTTGTTTAAATTCATATCCTGTTATAAAATAGGCACTAAGATTGATATTTTCCTGGCTACGAGAAAAATCTCCATTCTCTAAACCAAAAGGATTACTTAACTCACCATCACCTCTATTTTTAGTAGAGTATTTGTAAGCCGCCGCTCCATAAAAACCAAAATTACCTTCAGATAAAGAAACATTATCACCATAAGAATAAGATATTCCAAAATCTGGATTAGCCGTTTTAGTTTTTACATTGTAGTCATCTTCAAAACTAAGAGCATAACCAGCAGCAATCAATGGATCTGTGCAACGTTCAGGATCAATTGTACAAATGGTTAAACTCTGAGCCCCATCGGTTTCAGAAACAACATTATCCGATAAATCACGCAAACCAGAATCATAGCCAGTCCAATCAGTACTACTACCTTTATGGCTTACAATATCGTCTCCAGTAAAGTCCGTATTATAACCTGTGGAGATAGAAAATTTGCTCACTTGTTCTTCGGGTAATCCACGGGTAATAATTTTAATATTGCCACCCGTAGTTGCTCCTAAAAGATCTGGGGAGTAAGACTTCTGAATTTCAACTGAGCCAATAATATTAGTGGGAAATAAGTCTAGTTGGACTTCACGTCGAAATGGATCAGTACCCGGCATGATAAATCCATTTAAGGTATTGGATATATAGCGCCCATCGAGGCCACGTACATTCGCATATTTTCCATCTGATACAGATACACCAACAATTCGAGTTAACGCAGCGGCAGCTGTGCTATCACCAAAACGTTCTAGTGTTGCTATATCAATAGCATCTACTACCTTGGTGGAAAAACGCTCTATACTAATAGTATTCTCATCTGCATAGTAAGTGCCCAGCGCAATAACCTCTTCCATAGGCATTGGGACTTCGAGAGTGGGTTGGGCAATAGAAATTTTAGGCTTGGAGCTTTCTGGTAGCTTTAGTTTAACTGAGGCCACAACACCAACGCTGGCAAAAACCCGAATATTTTCCACATCTTTTGCAATAAAATCCGGATGGCTTATGGTCAGTTTATAAAGGCCTCGGGGAAGTTCTAATTTGTAGGTACCATCGTCATTGGTGAGAACTTCAATATCCTTATTTGCCACAGATATTTTTGCAGAACCAATGGGCACATTATTGCGGTCGGTAACTCTACCGCTAAGCACTCCGGAAACATTGCCCGCTTCTGCTAAATTAAATTTTTGTATATTTATCACAGGCTCAACAGATTCATCAGAAAACCTGACATTAATTTCAAGATCCTGGTTTTCAGCAACATCAAATTTAATGGCTGCAATAATTTTATCTTCGCGTTCCAGTTCTATAATATGTTGCCCTGGATTGACTTCTATAGTGCTTCGCCCAAAACTATCCGTTGTACTTACATTACTTCCATCAAACTTAACATCTACGCCTTTAAGAGGTGCAGACTGATAAAATACATGTAAGAAAGTTTCGGAAGACCATAGAGAATGGGAATTAAGCAGCAGAAGCCATGCCAAGCAACGAAAGTAAAACTTCATTTTTTAACGCCTTGAAAATATAAATAATCGGACCGAGTTAGCAGCGCTTAAGAAGCTCGGTTTAACTTTATAAATTGGAATATTTAGAATAAGAGGCCGTTTACCTTTGCCCTCTTAACCCCCTAGCCCAATTAAAATTCTTTTGACTTATTTATTTTCACCCCCGGTGGGTATACCCTAAATAGATTTAAACTGTTTAGAGTTGCAAACGATAAGTCCGAAAACGTGCATTGTGATGCCGTTGTATGACAAATATATGACAAAGTATTACTTCAATATTTTGTGATACTGATTTGATGTGGGAAGGGATAAAAAACCAATTAAAGATCCACCTTGCCGTGGGCATTCTCCATTCGTGCTCAGCGTAGCGGTGCTCGTGCTCGTGCTCGTGCATCGAGAATCGAAAAGGAACAGAGCTCGAAATAAGATATTGGAAAAAATTTGCTAAGTGCTGTTTACCTTAAGTATGAAAAGGGTTATTGGTTTTTTTAAGGGCCGATTACGATTACGAGCACCGCTACGCTGAACACGAAAAAAATACAATGGCTTAGCCTATACCCAGGCCACCGCCTTAGGCGGGAT
>JANQKJ010000076.1 GCA_028281205.1 Gammaproteobacteria bacterium | reverse complement strand
GGCTCGCCTACGGCGGTCCGTTTTTATTTCTGCCATCTAGGTCACTGACGAGCTGTGTGGAAAACAGTACGTTAGCTGGGTAAAGTTAAGCAAATATTCAAATCAAGCTGAGAGCTGAAATGAAAAGAAAGTTTTTTGGTACAGATGGAATTCGCGGGCGTGTCGGTGATGGTGTTATGACGCCGGAGTTTGTCTTAAAGCTCGGTTGGGCAGCAGGAAAAGTGTTGTGCGAAGAAGGTAATAATCTTGTACTGATAGGCAAAGATACGCGTATCTCGGGTTACATGCTTGAGTCTGTGCTCGAAGCAGGGTTATCTGCAGCAGGCGTGAATAGCCGCTTGCTTGGACCTATGCCAACACCAGGAATCGCATACCTGACACGTACCTTACGTGCATCTGCGGGCATAGTGATTAGTGCCTCACACAACCCTTACTACGACAATGGTGTGAAATTCTTCTCTTCAGAAGGCACTAAATTACCTGATGAACTGGAACAGCGTATTGAAGAGGAAATGGAAAAGCCACTGACTACAGTGAGTTCGGATCAGCTCGGTAAAGTGGAACGCATTCGTGACGCGTCGGGCCGCTATATCGAATTTTGTAAAAGTACTATTAGCACTAGAGTGAGATTGAATGGATTAAAGATTGTGGTGGATTGTGCTAATGGCGCAACCTATCATGTTGCCCCCAATGTATTTCGTGAGCTGGGTGCCGAGGTGGTAGAGATTGGCTCAGAGCCAAATGGCCTCAACATTAACCACATGTGCGGTGCGACTGATCCTAAAAAGTTAAGAATGGCAGTGATTGAGCACCATGCCGACATAGGTATTGCTATTGATGGGGATGGCGACCGTCTCATTATGGTGGATGAGAATGGTGAGGTAGTAGATGGTGACGAATTGCTTTACGTAATTAGTGTTGCGCGCCAACGTAAAAAGTCCCTTAAAGGGGGTGTGGTTGGGACACTTATGTCTAATCTAGGGCTGGAGCATGCCTTGCAGCGTCAAAATATAGAATTTATGCGCGCAGCGGTTGGTGACCGTTATGTCCTGGAAATGCTTCAACAGTATTCCTGGGAATTAGGTGGAGAATCGTCGGGACATATTATTTGCCTTGACCGTACTTCCACAGGGGATGCCATAGTCGCGGCTTTACAGGTCTTAGAAGTGTTAGTTGAAGAAGGTATTAACCTGCGCGAAGCTAAGCATGGTATGAGCAAATATCCTCAAACGCTTGTTAATGTGCCTATCAAACAAAAGGTTGATATTGCGAAATCAAAGTGTATCCAGGCCGCGGTAAGTGATGCTGAATCACAGCTGGCAGATACTGGTCGTGTGTTGCTACGTCCATCGGGGACTGAGCCGCTGATTCGAGTCATGGTCGAAGGTGTGGACGCACCCCAAGTCAGGACCTTAGCGGAACAGATCGCCAGTGTAGTTTCTGAGGAATATGCGGCCTAAGGCTTAAATAATCCGCCCATTTTTGTCTTCCTGATTGAATTTCTTATGCGTGCTAGGTAAGCTTGCGCGCTCTCATCTTACGTTGTGATTATTTTATATGCGCAGACCCATTGTAGCGGCTAACTGGAAGCTGAACGGCAGCCTTGAAATGACTCAGACTTTGGTGTCCGCGATTAATTCTCATAGTGCGAATTATGACAGCGTAGACGTCGTTATCTCGCCACCGTTTCCTTACCTGATAAAAGTTGCAGAATTAATATCTACTAACAATGTTCATTTAGGCGCACAAAGTGCAGCTGAGTATGAGAGTGGTGCTTACACAGGGGAAGTGGCAGCGGTCATGTTGGCTGAAGTGGGTTGCCAGTATGTTATTGTTGGCCACTCAGAACGCAGAGAATATTATGGCGAATCTGATGAAGTAGTTGCAGCAAAGTTTTTGCAAGTACAACAGGCTGGCTTGATACCTATACTTTGTGTGGGTGAATCTCTTGAGCAACGTGAACAAGGCGTTATGCAAGAGACTATTGTGAGACAAGTCAATACGGTAGTTGATCTAGCAGGGATTGCAGCGATGCAAAATAGCGTCATTGCCTACGAGCCGATTTGGGCAATAGGTACAGGAAAGACTGCATCACCTGAACAAGCACAAGAAGTACATGCGCTTATACGCGCAGAAATTGCCAAGCAGTCAACAGAAATAGCAGAACAATTAAGAATTTTATATGGCGGCAGTGTCAAAGCGGGCAATGCGGCTGAATTATTTTCCCAAGCAGATATAGATGGTGGCTTGATAGGTGGAGCCTCCCTGGATGCAGAACAATTTAATGCCATTGTTTCTGCTGCTTCCTGATAACAAATATACGGTAATAAAGAATGTTATATAGTATTTTGGTTTCAATTGATGTGCTTATTGCAGCCGCTTTAATTGCTTTAGTCTTGTTGCAACAGGGCAAGGGTGCAAACGCGGGTGCTGCATTCGGCGGTGGCGGAGGCGGTGCTTCCGGTACTGTATTTGGTGCCAGAGGCTCATCATCATTTATGTCACGTGCCACTGCACTTCTGGCAGCAGCATTCTTTATTAATAGTATTGTCCTTGCCTATTTAGCTACTAATCGTCCAGTGGCTGAGAGTGTCATGGGGACTGAAGCAGTTCAAGAACAGCAAATTGATATTCCCGAAGTACCTGCTGATATTCCAGGTGTAGTTAATATTCCTGAGGGTACATCTAGTGAAGAAATGATGGACATCATTAAAACTGAAATTGAAAAGAAAGCGGCTGAGCAGACAGAAGCATCAAAAGAACAACTTGAACAAACAGTTGAAGATGCGCAGAAAATAATTGAAGAAAATGCTGACAGCTCATTACCAGCAGACATTCCTCAGTAAATATTTATACAAACCTAGTTAAAACTCACACCTAGCCGATGTGGTGGAATTGGTAGACACGCTGTCTTGAGGGGGCAGTGGCGAAAGCCGTGCCGGTTCGACTCCGGCCATCGGCACCACACTTGCGAGGGGGTATTCCTTGCGAGTTAATTATGCCGAAGGCATACATTATCATCAGTTTTCACGTCCAGTGATCTTAATAAAATTGTTGGTCTATCATGTGACTTATTACTCGATAGTTAATACCTCTAGCTTAGACAAGGTATTACTCGCAAATTAATAATCGCAAAGCGATTCAAGTTTGCATAAGATTCACATATGCCGAACGTCAACACCATCAGAAGTATTTAGATGTTCAATGTTATGTATACGCGCATCAAATGGTTGACGCAGAAATAGTGCTTTTCTCTCAAATCTTTTCTTAATGAAAGTACGTCTGGATATACATTCGTCCACTAAAGAAATATAAAGTTGACATATTTTAATTTCGGTTTGATAACTTTTATTTTGTCTAGATAACATTGCGGCATGTTCAAAACATATAGGTGACGGCAATACATTCCAACGTTTGGATTTTTTGATTTCACGGCGACACTTATCTAATGCTTCTTTTAATGCAGTTCTATTAGGGTTGAGGTTCTCTGGTTTAATATCTGAAAGGCTACGTTTATTTTGAAAAAAATTTGGAATCAAATTCATATTCGCCAAAGAGTGTTTGATCATACTATTCAAACTTCCCATCTCTGATTTACCCGCAAATTTAATTAACATTTAAGTATTACTGAGATATGCAATATGAGCTTGTATTTATGACTAATGGCATATTTATGTGTATAAATAGTGGTGCTATGGACGCAATAGTGAGTGAAAGGGTGCACGAATATGAGTTGCATCAGGGGTGATGCATCAACTTAAGAATTGTTAACTAGCTGAATGTCCGCCAACGGCGCAAAAGTGGTCATTCAGCATTTACGTGATTTATTCTGTTCACTAGACTTATACCTGCCATTTTTTGAATACCCACCTTAATGAAAGCAGTAAAGGTAATGCTGCCAAACCAGCTATAAATATTGAGTCAAAGAAGAATATCATAACGAATGCTACAGCTCCGATAGCTACAATTAGCAATCCCATGACCAATAGCTGAATAACTTCTTCCAAATCATCGCACCTGAGTATGATGCGTGTCAGTTAACGGCGTAAAAACGATCATTCAATAACTAAATAACATATTAAAATTCATATGACTCAATAGCCTCAACAGTTTGTTTGACCACTATGTCAATTGCTGATTGAAATCCATCGCGCATAATATTTGGGTCGCTAACCCAAAAATCTAGTTTGTTGGAAGGAGTTGAACTAGTTGCTCCGCCAACTTTTCTTATTCTATGGATTAATTCATTTCCATCTTTATCTATTATTTTTGTGCGTAAGGAAACCATTGGTTTAACTTTTGAAAATCCCCAACCTTTTTCAAATCCATATTCTTTTACCTCTATAATCATTTTATTGGGGCTTTCTAGTTCTGTTAACTCAATAGGAAGAGAAACTTCAGCTAGTTCTTTATTCAAGCTAGTAAATATCATCTCATCTATCAGAATATCATTTTCTGACATGTAATTTTCTAACACATCTTTTGTGCTAGTTGATCCATCAGCTATAGCTGCTCCTAGTATTCCACCTATAGCAGCTCCAAGACGAAATGCAGGTCCTTTATAAGTAATCCTAGGAAGTATCGGTTTTTTAGCCTTTTGAACAATAGTTAAATTGTTCTCAATAGACGGTGCATTATCAATAGTACTGTTTTCCTTAACTTCTCTTGTTGCATTACAACCAGTCAAATAAAGAAAGAGTAGAATGAAGAAACTATACTGAATTAGCTTCATAAAGATTTCCTTTAGTGTAATAAAATATTTAATATATTAGCTAATTTTCTCTAATTATTGATTACTATAACAGTTAGCGGCTGCATGAGAAATATGGAATTATGTGAATACCGATTCAATTGTCATAATTACTAAAATGTTCGCTATGGGTCGTTAATAGTCATTGTAGTAATTTGAGAGATGTAGTCCAACTTAACGTCTGCTAGTTTTCGACTGAGGGTGCTTCCTACATATGGTAATGGAATAACATTGTAACTATTCAATAACCGACCTCTTAGCATTACCCATATTTACGACCATAAATGATCTAGGTCACTACTAGGTTATCGTTTTTGGGTAACTTAACCTATCTGAATAACATGATGGCTACACCAAATATGTTTATAGAGTTAAGTATCGACTTATACCTAGTATTTGGTAATCAACGAAATCTAATTATTAGAGGAGTTAACTATGGAAGATATCGACACTCTATTCGATAAAGCTGTTGGCGAAATCGAACGCATGCTTAATACTAAGACGGTTGTAGGTGAGCCCATCACTGTAGAAGGTAATACCCTGATTCCTCTTGTTAACGTTGGTTTTGGATTTGGCGTCGGTGGGGGTCAAGGCACTGATCAGCAGAAATGTAGCAGTCACGGTGGTGGTACCGGCGGTGGAGGAGGAGTAAAACCAGTAGCCCTTATCATCATTAATGAAGATGGCGTTCGTGTTGAACCGATCAAGTCCGGTACCGCAACAGTATTGGAGAAGGTTGCCGAAACTATTGGCAAGGCAGCATCTGCAAAAAGTGGGAAGGCGACCAGTTAAAATATGCTGACTGGAGTAGTAGCAGTTCTGCTGTTGTTAATTGCCCTTCTAGCAATTCCGGTCACTTTGACGTTTCAAGCATCTTGGCCGCAGGCAACCCAAGACTACATAAAACTGCAGTGGGCATTTGGCCTTGTCAGCATGCGGCTTCCATTGTCTCAACCAAAAGTATCCTCAGCTGAGGGAGAAGAACTGGTACAGAGAATAGAACACGTCGAGCATTCATCTTGGAAAAAGCAAGATATGTTTGTTCTTATTCGACAAAAATTATTTCGCCAAAGGATCATAAGATTCATTAGTGACTTTTGGCATGCAGTTCACAAGAGAGACATAAGTCTGCGTGTTCGTATTGGTTTAGGCGATCCGGCTGACACTGGACAATTGTGGTCTATTGTTGGGCCAGTGACGGGGATGATGGCCAATATTAAAGTAGCATCATTCCAAATTGAACCAGAATTCTTCGATACTATGTTTGAACTAGACAGCAGTGGAAACATCCGTTTTATTCCATTGCAAATTATCCACCTCACAATTGGAATGTTTCTGTCGCCATCAGTTTGGCAAGGGATAAAACAAATGCGCAAAGTTAAGTGATAAATGGGTCAATTACGGATCATTGAAATATTTAACGACTCTAGGTTCAAGCTCATAGCAGTTGAATCTGTCAATTTTCAACGGAGCAAAATAAATTCTAGCTGCTGGTTGTACGGGAATATTGAAACGATTGCGGTTATCGTATGTGGTCCGGATAAAATCTATGCGCTTGATATGGACGCAAAATCAATTGTCCTTGACCAATTGATAGAGGATGTCCCTGAGTTGGATGCCATTATTGGACCACTTAATAAAACCTAACATTTCATAATACAGACAAAGCTGCAGTGACATGAATGGTTGCTTCTTCCTGAAAGCGGACTTTCACCGTTATTTTTATGAATGACTGCTTTGGATCGATTGCGATCATCGGACAACCGAGCCTGCAATGTCTACTCGTGGGGGATGGTCTTTGGGAACGGATATATAGTCTGGGTGCGGGCTTACCTCTCGGGAGCGAGACCAAGTTGGCGCATGACGTCCAACATGTCTACATAGGCCCGATATCGAGCGATGAGACCGCCGCGAAAGCGGTAGGAATCGACCCCCAGCACGGTGATGGTCTTGCCGGTCGCCACAATCCCAGCGACCTCGGACGGTCCACTGTTTGTGCCGGTCATGCGGAATGGGGCGTATGCTGTCTTGCCGTCGCGGGAAATCGCCAGATCCCCATCTTCCGTGAATCGTGCATCCGGAAAGCCTAGGTACAAATAGTCCACAAACTGGGCGACTTCATCTGGTCCGTTTAGTGCAGCCTGTGCCGCTGCTGGATCAATCCACACGACATCTTCGGTGCAAAGCTTAGCGACTGCCTCGCCGCTTCGCATGGCCCATGCCCCGAAGAACTTTTCCTTGAATGCAGCAAGGAACTCATGGGTCACTTCGTCAAAAGTTGCATTATTCAAAAAGGACTCATCTTTGCGCTGCGGTGAGGCACACGATGATCTTCCCATCTTCGAAGCGATTGCGGCCTAAAGCAGTCATTCAATTAATTAGTTTTGTATATATAGAACAACTAGCTCGCAAGCCACTTTTCGGCTTTTGCTTCTTCATCTAGATCAAACGCTTTAATTTCAAGCCCTGGAATCAATGCGCCCTCGATCTCACTTGCTTTCTTAACCCAATTTTTATTAGCTAATACTGCTGCGCGATCGATTTTTCTGATAAACCTGAATGCCTCAGGAAGACGTGAAAGCTCCACACCAATAGCACCGAGCGTTGGTAGATCGTAGTCCATAACTCGACATAACATTCGCCCATGTTCGAGATCTTTCGCACTATTAAACAACTCGTCCAACGCGACTTTCATCTCATCGCTATTTAGCTTACCACCGAAATCCATATCTATTCTGTTGGGACCATTTCTTACTACTTTAAACATGAATATTCCTTATAGTTTTGTATGAGCATGAGATCAAGACACCGGTTGGATTTTTATGCTTGCACTTGTCGAGTTAAAACGAGTTGATTTGAATCAATTTAAGTCACCATTGTTTTAATGTCCGCTTTGGGTCGAAAGTGGACATTTAGCAGTATGTTGTAAGCATCTTCCATGATGCCTTCTTTGAATGTGTATCAATGCACTTAGGTCGAAAACAGTCACTGACTTATAAAATTCTGTCAAAGAACTCCAGACAAACCAAGGGATACGTTTCGTAGAAACGAGGTTTGAGAGAAACTGGGTACAATAGAATTTGGTTTAGTTGTATTTAATTACGCAAAACACCTACAAAAATTGTCAATTTGGACATAAATTGTGCTGTTATTGACTGATTTATCAGCCTATTTATATCATCAATTTGTGTTCCTATGGGCTGGAGCTTAATATCGACAAAGCGATTCACTGGAGAGTGGGCGCGGTATTGTCGGTCACCATTAAAACTATATATTTAGATATGCTCGAGAATTATGTACCAATTCTTATATTTCTAGCCATCGCGATTGTGATTGGAGTCGTGCCGCTTATTGCTGGCCTGATACTGGGTAAACGTGTTCCTGAAGCTGCTAAAGATTCTCCTTATGAATGCGGTTTTGAGGCATTTGATGATTCGCGTATGAGATTTGATGTTCGCTACTACCTGGTTGCTATTCTGTTTATTATTTTTGACTTGGAAATTGCCTTCTTATTTCCATGGGCTGTGGCTTTGCGCGATATTGGTGTACCGGGTTTATTGGCTATGGCAGTCTTTTTGGGTGTGCTCATTATTGGCTTTATATATGAGTGGAAAAAAGGTGCGCTGAATTGGGATTAATGAATCGATTATGAAAAGCGAAGTGTTAATGGATCCGGAACAGATCACTCAACAAGGATTTGCCGTTGGCCGATTGGACCAGTTAGTTAATTGGGCGCGTACAGGATCAATGTGGCCCATGTCATTTGGTTTGGCTTGTTGTGCAGTTGAGATGATGCAAGCAGGTGCGTCACGCTATGACCTAGATCGTTTTGGCGTTATGTTTCGACCTAGTCCAAGACAATCTGATGTCATGATTGTTGCTGGTACATTAGTAAATAAAATGGCACCGGCCTTGCGTAAAGTATATGACCAAATGGCTGAACCAAAGTGGGTGATATCAATGGGTTCTTGTGCTAATGGTGGCGGTTATTATCATTATTCATATTCAGTTGTCAGAGGCTGCGACCGTATCGTGCCGGTAGATATTTATGTGCCGGGTTGTCCTCCCACCGCTGAAGCACTGATGTACGGCATCTTGCAATTGCAGGAAAAAATACGCCGCAGCAATTCTATTTCTCGTTAACCTAACGAAATCGAGTCCATATGGGTCAACAAGCATCATTGCAATCGGCGCTGCGTGAATTATCCCAACAAGAAAGTTGTTCGCTTGATTTTGAATACAATGAATACACATTAACAATTAAGCCAGCACAAGCTATCTCAGTGTTGACTAAACTCCGCGATCAACAAGATTTTCAGTTTGAGCAATTAATAGATATCGCCGGTGTTGATTACCTGGAATATGCAAAAACTGAATGGAAGACAGATCAGGCCTCAGGTTCAGGATTTAGTCGCGGTGTATCAAGTAACACTTTTGGTCGTTTTACTTTTGACGACAATACAATTGACAGTGACATGCAACAACCACGTTTTGCTGTGGTTTATCATTTGTTATCGTTAGCTAATAATCAACGTCTGCGAGTAAAAATTTATTGCGAAGATAATGACATGCCGCGCGTAGCATCAGTATGTGAGTTATGGGCATCTGCCAATTGGTATGAACGTGAAGCGTTTGATTTATTTGGTATCGTATTTGATGGCCACCCCGATATGCGTCGATTGCTAACTGACTATGGGTTTGTTGGCCATCCATTAAGAAAAGATTTTCCATTAGTCGGTCATGTAGAAGTACGTTATGAACCCTCAAAGAAACGTGTTATCTACGAGCCGGTGTCTATAGAGCCACGTGTGTTAGTGCCAAAAGTGATTCGTGACGATAATCGCTATTTGGATGGTACTGATAATGTTGAAGAGTCATAGCGCATGGCAGAAATAAAAAATTACACCATGAATTTTGGACCGCAACACCCTGCTGCGCATGGTGTGCTGCGTCTTATTTTGGAGCTGGATGGTGAAGTGATAGAAAGAGCAGACCCACATGTAGGTTTGTTGCATAGAGGTACCGAAAAATTAGCTGAGAGTAAACCGTACAATCAGAGTATTGGTTATATGGATCGACTCGATTATGTATCAATGATGTGTAATGAGCATGGTTACGTGCTTGCGATTGAAAAATTACTAGGTATTGATGTGCCTGAGCGTGCGCAATACATTCGCGTTATGTTTGATGAAATTACACGAATTTTAAATCACTTGCTGTGGTTAGGCGCGCATGCACTGGATATTGGTGCGATGTCGATGTTCTTGTATGCGTTTAGAGAACGTGAAGATCTAATGGATTGTTATGAGGCGGTTTCAGGTGCGCGTATGCATGCAACTTATTATCGTCCTGGTGGTGTATATCGTGATTTACCTGACACAATGCCACAATATCAAAAATCAAAATGGCGCAGTGAAAAAGAAGTCGACAAACTTAATGAAGAAAGGTCGGGTTCATTGCTGGACTTTATAGATGCGTTTACCGAACGTTTTCCTTCCTGCGTGGATGAGTACGAAACATTATTAACCGATAACCGTATTTGGAAACAACGCACAGTGAATATTGGTGTTGTTTCGCCCGAGCGTGCCTTACAACTCGGTTTTACCGGGCCGATGTTAAGAGGTTCAGGAGTGGAATGGGATTTGCGACGTAAACAACCTTATGAAGTATACGACAAAATGCAATTTTTCATTCCTGTGGGTGTGAATGGTGATTGTTACGACCGTTACTTAGTGC
>JANQKJ010000035.1 GCA_028281205.1 Gammaproteobacteria bacterium | reverse complement strand
TCCCGCAGAGCCGCCATGAATTGTAATGCCGCCTTTATGTGTGTAATCACTATTTATCAAATGTTCTGCAGCAGCAATAAAATCAGTAAAGGTATTTTTCTTATTTTGTAATTTGCCTTGAGTATACCAATTATAACCAAGTTCCATGCCGCCCCTGATGTGTGCGATAGCGTACACATAGCCGCGATTAACCAAGCTGAAACGTGTAGTGGAAAAACTTGCAGGCATGCTGCTGCCATAAGAACCGTAGCCATACAGTAACAATGGTGCTTTTCCGTCAATACGAGTATTGCCATGGTAAACAATAGAAATAGGAATTTGAGTACCGTCTTTGGCTGCAGCAAATATACGTTTGGTCACATAGTCTTTAGGGTCATGGCCAGAAGGCACTTCTTGTTGTTTGCGTAGTATTCTTTTTTGGCTGCGCATATCAAAATCGAATACTTGGTTTGGGGTTGTCATTGACGTATATGAAAAACGTAAGTTATGAGTAGCAAATTCAAAGCCACCGTGCATGCCTAGTTCGTAAGCTTCTTCATCAAATGCAATGGCATATTCTTGTGTATTGTTAGCCAAAGGTCGCACGGTAATTTTGGGTAGGCCGCTAATACGTTCAAAGCGTACTAAGTAGTCTTTGAATAGATGAATACCCTTTAGCAAGGTACCTGTTTCAGGTAGGTAAAAGTCTTGCCAGTACTGGCGCTGTGTCTGCTGTAAATCGGTGGTCATTAGTTTGAAATCTTTACAGTCATCAGCATTGGTAGTGATATACCAGCTATTTTCATGATCACTAATAGAGTATTCGAGGTCAGTACAGCGTGTTTGAAATACTTGAGCCTGTTGATGAGGGTTATGTGCATCCAGGAAATGTATTTCTGTAGTAGTATGATCGTGTACAGATATTAGAATGAATCGATGTGATTCCGTGCGATCAAGGCCGACAAAAAAGCCCGCATCTTGTTCTTGATAAACCAGTACATCATTAGTGGGCGATGCATTTAAGGTATGGCGAAATACTTTGTCCGGACGGTGGTTGCTATCAAGTGTGGTATAAAAAATTGTTTGGCTGTCCATAGCCCAGACAAAATTGCCTTGCACATTTTCAATTGTCTCAGGTAAATATTCCCCAGTGTTTAAATCCAGGATGCGCAAGCTGTAAAACTCAGAACCTTTTGTATCAGTACAGTAAGCCAGGTAATTGTGGTCTGGGCTGTGTTCGCATTCGCCTATATCAAAGTAATCATATTGTTTGGATAAGGTATCGGCGTCTAATAAAATTTGCTCCTCGCCAGGTTTTTGGTAGCGGCAGTAAAGTGAATGTTGGGCGCCAATTTCATAACGGTCATAATAGTAATAGTCGCCATCTTTATTGGGCACAGACGCATCGTCTTCTTTAATGCGCGCCTTCATTTCTTCAAATAATGTATCCTGTAAATGTTCAGTGTCTTGCATCCAGTCTTGAGTAAATGCATTCTCTTGTTCCAGGTAGTCGCGGATGTCTTGTTTTAAATGAGAAGGGTCTTGCATGACTTGTTGCCAGTTGGCGTCACGCAGCCATGCATATTCGTCATTTCTTTGATCGCCATGCATTTGAATTAGGTGTGATATTTTTTTTGCAGTTGGTGGATTCATTGGAATGTTTTGGTTAATTAAATATTTAATTTTTAATGAGTGAGTGTAAGTCTTCGCAAATTGAAAGCAGCCAAATTGGGCCACATAAAAATTTGGTAAAACTTGTCCATAAGTATCAACAATCTTGCATGCAGGATTCTATACCCAAGCATGCTTATAGTGCATTTGAAATTGCTAATCAGTTTGTTGCGGGTGACACAGTCGTATTAGACAGTGGCTGTGGTACTGCAGAGAGCAGCTATCGACTGGCAAAACAATTCCCAGACACAAAAGTTATTGCTATAGATAAGTCTATTATTCGACTGCAGCGTAGCCATACGCATGGGCAACAACCAGAAAATTTATTGCTTTTGCAGGCTGATTGCATACATATGTGGCGCTTAATCCAACAGGCGCAATGGGAAATACAGAAACATTGTCTGTTTTATCCCAATCCATGGCCCAAACCAGGTCATTTGCAGAGAAGATGGCATGGTCATCCTATTTTTCCGACATTAGTTGCATTGGGGGGTGTATTGATAATGCGTACTAACTGGAAAATCTATGCACAAGAATTTGCGCAGGCGTTAGGAATAATATTAGAGCGTCCGGTGGCAATAGCTGCGCTCTCACTTAATGATGCAGTTACTCCTTTTGAACGCAAATACTTACATAGTGAGCATTCTTTATATGAAGTAATAGCAGAACTAGATTAATCAAAGTGCACTTGCATCTAATGCAACCTGCCATTGCGCACGAATAACATTATTAGTTGCAAGACTTGGCCCTTTAGGACCACTGTGGCTGATTTTATTTGCTTGTGGGCCCATTGCATATTGATAGTATTGAATAGCAGCAGAGGAAAAATCTTTGCAACTAAAGGGTAGTTGGCCGCGTACTTCGAATTCACCATCATCCTCCATTAATTCTATATCTGCCAATAGGTGGGAGTGGAATTCCTTGTTGAATTCAACATCAAACAAAACTTTAATGATTTGCTTAGGCGTTGTTTCCTTGCTATCAATTACATCCGGAAACAGACCGTGAAAAACAAAATTAGCTTTGCTCATAGTATGTTTACTCTCTTGTATAATGACATAGAGATCCTCATATAATTAGTATCTAAACTCTCACGAAATCGATAATAATGGAATACGTATTAATAACAAACACAGCTAAATTTGAGATACGTCAAGAACCGTTAGGGTTATGGGATTTATGGGTGAATGGTATGCCAACATTATCATTTGAGACACCTCAAGATGCTGCACATGCTGTATATAATCAACGTTCAGGTTACACTGTTTGGGATCAACTCGAACAGCATGATGCACCTGAAAACATTGATGGTTGGACTGCGCAAGAATAACGTGCAGAAGTAGCTAGATTATGGGTCGATACCGTCCGCCAGCACCAGCTAAGTCTAAGTATATTACACCGGCAGGAAAGCAGCGTTTACAGGCTGAGTACGATTACCTATGGCGGGTAAAGCGTCCGCAAGTAACACGCTCGGTGACAGAAGCAGCTGCACAGGGTGATCGTTCTGAAAATGCAGAATATATTTATGGCAAGAAGCAACTCAGAGAGATTGATGCACGTGTACGCTATTTACAAAAACGTTTGTCAGATATTACCGTCGTGGAAACGGTTCCCACAGATCAACAATGTGTTTATTTTGGTGCTTGGGTAACGTTAGAAGATCAATACGGCAAGCGTGCTGAGTATCGTATTGTTGGTCCTGATGAGTTTGATGATGCGCCAGAGTATATCAGTATGGATTCACCGCTTGCGTGCGCATTGATGAAAAAGCGTATTGATGATGAAGTGAATGTAAGACTACCCAATGGGCACCAGGTCTATTGTATAATTGACGTATGTTATGACCAAAGCCCTAGTAAAAGTATTGAAAAAGACACTTGGAAACATGATTAAGAAAACATGATTAAACAATCACTTATAGCAAGCTGCCTGGTGTGCAGCATGGTGTTTTCACTGGCTAATTCCCAGCAACTATACAAATGGGTAGATGACCAGGGTGTGACTCATTACGGTGATGCGTTGCCGGATGAAGGTATTGTGCACGAATCATTTAAGTTTCCACAATATAATCAAGTTTCGAATCCTAGTGATGACTACTATTCGATTCAAAAC
>JANQKJ010000030.1 GCA_028281205.1 Gammaproteobacteria bacterium | reverse complement strand
TGTTGCGGGCTGTTTTTAACAAAGATGGTACCCAGAAAATATTGCATCGTGTTGAACCTTACGAAGTTAAAACATTAAATCTTAGTGACTTATCAAGTTCTGAATGTGGCAAGCGTCTACAAGCTGTCAGGGATGAATTGTCTCACCAAATATTTGACCCTTTCCAGTGGCCGCTTTACGAAGTTAGAGCTAGTGTAATTGGACCAACAGTTACACGCCTTCATATAGGCATTGATTTACTGATTGTCGATATTGCTAGCATTATGCTAATGTTTCGTGATTTGCTAGCGATCTACTTTGGATTTGAGGATGTATTACCAAAATTAGATATCAGTTATAGAGATTATCTGATTACGGAACAAAAATTGAAGAATTCAGATCGCTATAAAAAGGCTAAAGAGTACTGGCTAAAAAGAATTGATACTTTGCCTTCTGCACCTGAAATTCCCATTGAAATAAAATCTCAAATTACTCACCCGAATTTTAAACGTAGGCAACTCATTCTTGGAGAACATAATTGGTTGCAACTTAAACAGTTAGCAAACCATATTGGTGTGACGCCCACTGTGTTGCTAATTACCGCGTTTAGTCTCATTATAAGTAAGTGGAGTAGAACAAAATTATTTACCCTAAATCTTACACTTTTTAATCGACATCCCGTCCATGAGCAAGTCAATGAGTTAGTAGGTGATTTTACTTCAATAACACTTCTTGAAATTGATGATGAAGCGGCGCAAAGTTTTGCTGAAAAAGCAAAAGTCATTCAGAGTCAACTATGGAAAGATCTTGAAAATAGGCTTTTTAACGGAGTAGAGCTCTTACGAGAACTGGCATGGCGGCAAGAAAAAAGAGAAGGTGCACTTATGCCAGTTGTTTTTACCAGTGCTTTAGGGTTAGATGCACAACTCAACCGATTGTTGAATAGCGTTGACGGCTCATCTTTGGTTGATACCGATTCTTGGGACATTAAAGCATTGGATGGTCAATACAATATTATTTCACAAACCTCCCAGGTTTATTTAGATCATCAAGTATATGAGATTAATGGCAATCTTATACTAGCTTGGGATTCTTTGGAAGATGTTTTTCCCGCAGGGTTATTGGATAGTATGTTCGATGCATATGAACACTTGCTAATTGAGCTTGCTGAAAAAGAAGACCTAAGTCATGGGAATATAGAGTTGGATCTTTCTTTGCCTGAATCACAGCTAAATGCTCGGATGGCGAAGCGAACAGTATCAGCACCTCTATCAAATCAGACTTTGTTAGATTTATTTGCGCAAAAATGTCGTGCGTATCCTTCCAATATTGCTGTTATCGAAGGAACGGATAGTATTAGTTACCAAGAACTGGAGCAATTGTCTAATTTGTTGGCTCATAACATTTTGGCTTCGTTTTCTCGGGATGATGATCGCCTTTCTAAGCAGAACGTCGTTGCTATTTGCATTGAAACAGGTTGGCTCAAAGTTGCTGCTGTGTTGGGAATACTGAAATCTGGCTCTGCTTATGTACCAATTGATCCTAGTTTACCTGCACATCGTCGTCAACTAATCATAGAAGAAACTCAAATAGGACTAGTTATTAGTGAGTGCGGTTTAAGGGAAAAGATAAGTTGGTTTTCACCCCCGGAAATTTTGTATTTCGATAGTAACAAAGACTTCATGTTGAACGAATGTCGTAGAGAACTGGGCATTTCCGCCGCTGTAAACCCTGAATTGGCACCTGCTAGCGATGATGTTGCCTATATCATTTTTACCTCTGGCTCTACTGGAAAACCGAAGGGAGTAGTGATTCGGCATCAAGCGGCGGTCAATACTATTTTGGATATTAATGAAAGATTTTCTATTATTCTTCAGAAAGCTCAGCAGGAAAGTGTTCTTGCACTGTCTTCACTTAGCTTTGACTTATCAGTCTACGCCATTTTTGGTTTATTGGCTGCGGGTGGAACTATCGTATTCCCGAGAGTTGGACAAGAAAAAAAACCTGCCCACTGGCAGCATTTAATCGAGGAACACTCCATAACTATTTGGAATAGTACACCTGCGCTCATGAATTTGTACATTGATTACCTTGAGCAACAGGGCACGAC
>JANQKJ010000024.1 GCA_028281205.1 Gammaproteobacteria bacterium | reverse complement strand
GCACCCAATCAAAATTGTGTAGAGTTATGCCACTTTTTGATGCGTAATTATGGCAAAAGATTTTATTTCGTCGGCACTGATTATGTCTATCCGCGTGTTTCTAACAAAATTGTAAGAGATTTTGTTACTTCTAATGAAGGCGAAATAGTGGGTGAGAAATATGTCAATTTAAATGCCCGGCATCATGATTACGCGCCAATTATGCGTGACATTAAGCTGAAAAAACCGGATGTAATATTTTCTACTGTGGTCGGCCGTTCTACTGCTGACCTTTACCAGAGTTATCATGACTTTGTCTTTGATCCTAAAGTATTGCCGATTGCCAGTTTAACCACGACTGAAGCAGAAATTAATGCCATGGGTACCGATGTGGGAGAAGGACATATTACTGCTGCGCCTTATTTTGAAGGTATCAACAACAAAGCAAGCTTAGGGTTTACCAAACGTTATAAGCAACGTTATGGTTATGACCAAACGACTAATACTTGTGTTGAAACGGCTTATTTTCAAGTACATATGTTTGCCGAAGCATTAAAAACTTCAAATTCATTACTCACAGATAAATTACGCGCCAATGTATTAGGGATAGATTACGAAGCACCGCAAGGTAATGTATCGATTAATTTATCGTGTGGACATGCAGATGTCTGGACTCGAGTAGGGCGTGCTAATCGAAGAGGATTGTTTGATATTTTGTATTCATCCAAGTCTGCGGTAATGGCTGATCCTTACTTGCTTTCTTATGGTACTGGTAAAAGTATTGCCTAGTTATTAATTTACTTTAGTTGCATTTTGGTGCATACATGGTGTTGAATATGGTTAAGCATAGCTTCCTAACTGAACCAAGTAAGAATGTACGCAGCATGGTAAATAAAAAATTTAGTGATCATTTTAAGTTTAGCGAACTAAGAATCGCAGTGATTACTGAGCGTAATGACCGCAGCGAACAACTTATTCAGGAATTACAAAAAACACGTGCCGATGTTCAGCATATCTGGCCGTCGCCGCAGTATATTCCCTCTGATTACGATATTGTTTACGCGGACTTGATGGAGAATTTGCCTTCGCGCCTGGAAAGTTTACCGGGTTTGCCACAATTTTCTTTAATCATTATTGTGTCAAATTCACACCCTATAGATTTGAAAACATTAGAAAATTGCGCACCGCATGGCACCATTCATCTACCAGTGACTGAGCAAGCCGTGCTTTCCAGTTTAGTGGTCGCGCGCGGGCATTTCTTATATGAAAACAGGTTAAGAAAACGCATCCAACAGCTTGATGATAATCTGATTTCTGTGCGAAATATTGAACGTGCCAAAATACTGTTAATGGGACGTATGAATCTAACTGAAGAAGAGGCTTACCAGCACATGCGCAGACAAGCTATGGAACGCCGCGTCACTATCAGTGTCATTGCTAGTACTATCGTTGACGCTCAAGAGTTATTCAGTTAGCATTTAGTAATCCTTTATTCGAAGGTCAGCGGCAACGACGCCGTTCAACAACTGAGGCAACAAGGCCCCAAATGCCCTGTCATCGCGAGATACAGACATTAGGTGGAATTTGTATTTACAAAACCTGGTTACCTTTGTATTCACTTCCCAATTCTAAATATTTCATAGGTATTCGCTAAGGAATACTGCGTTTAGCTTGTTTCGCATTCTTCAGGGCAAGAATTTCATATAAAAATTCAACATTCCTGGAGGGTGGATATGAAAGAAGGTAGGCGATCATTTCTTAAAAAAACTGTTGTCGGTACCGGGGTGCTGGCAGCATCAAATTTCCCATACATTTGGGTTAAAAATTCCTCTTTGGCTTATGCTGCTAAAGGTGAAGTTAAGGTTGGTGTACTTTTTTCGCTGACTGGTACCACGGGCATCATTGAAGAGTCTCTCAACAAAGCCACCATCATGGCGATTGAAGAGATTAATGATTCTGGTGGCATTAATGGCATGAAGATTACACCTGTTGTTGAAGATCCGGCGTCTGATCCTGCAACATTTGCAGCTAAAGCAAGAAAGCTGGTGCTCAATGACCGTTGCGTGAGTGTGTTTGGTTCATATACTTCTGCAAGTCGCAAAGCGGTGTTACCGGTATTTGAAAAGCGTGAAAATCTTTACTGGTACCCAACACTTTACGAAGGCCGTGAGTGTTCTAAAAATGTAATTTATACTGGTGCTGTGCCTAACCAACAACAAGATGAGTTTGTTCCTTGGTTGGTTGAGAAGTTTGGTAAACGTTGGTACTTGATTGGTTCCAATTACATTTATCCCAAAGAAGAAAATAACTACTGCAAAAAACTATTGGCCGATTTGGGTTGCGAAGTGGTCGCGGAAGAATATGTGCCACTGGGTCATTCTGAATTTGCATCGGTGGTTAATAAATTCCGCAGTGAAAAACCCAATGTTATTTTCTCCACTGTGGTTGGTGATTCTGTGGTTGCGTTGCATCGTCAATACCGTGCTGCCGGACTTGATCCTGAAACAATGCCAATGGCAAGTTTAACTACATCAGAAAATGAAGTTGCGGCTATGGGTGGCGATGCGGCTGCCGGCCACTTCACTTCTGCACCTTATTTCCAAGTCTGGGATTCACCAGAAAATCAAAAGTTTGTTGAAGCATACAGAAAACGTTGGGGTGAAGATAAAGTCACGCACTTTGTTTCTGAACCTTCGTACTTCCAGGTTTACATGTTCAAACAAGCTGTTGAGAAGTTGGATCCAAGTGACATTAGTCCGCAAACAATCCGTGAAGCCGTTAAAGGTGTGGAACTTGTGGCACCTCAGGGTCTTGTACGTCTAGATCCGGCCACCTTGCATACTTACTTGTGGCCGAAGATAGGCGTGTGTAAATCAGATGGTCAGTTTGAAATTCTGAAACAGTCATCTGAGTGGTTAGCACCGGTGCCATACAAAGCATATCCGGATCAGGTGTGTACGGAAGCAGGTTTAAAGCAAGTTTAAACATTGTTTTTGATGCACGTGTGTAGTTTGAAGCTGGGATCACCCCCTCCCAGCTTCAATTTTTACCATAAGTAACCCTTAAGTAACGAAGTAAAAATAAATATGGATCCGATTACAATTATTTCTCAACTGGTAACTGGTTTAAGTATTGCTTCTATTTTGCTGTTAGTCGCTTTAGGGCTGGCAATTATTTATGGTGCGACGGGTGTTATTAATCTCGCGCATGGTGAGTTTGTTATGTTGGGTGCATACAGTGCCTGGGCATTGCAAACATTTTTCAATATGAGTTTGTTTGAAAGTCTGATATTTATTTTTATTATAGTTGCCTTGTTGGGGTGGGCGATTGAGCGCACGGTTATCCGTCATCTTTATGCGCGACCGTTGGATACAATTCTTGCTACCTGGGGAATTGGCGTTATTGCACAACAAGCTATACGTCTTACTGCCGGTGGTGAACTACGCTATGTAGAGATGCCTAAGCAGCTTGCAGACAGTGTATTAATATTCGGAGTTGAAATCTCTTCATTTAGAATTTTTGTATTAATTTTTGCTGCAACATTATTTGGCTTGACCTGGTACCTCATGTACCGCACTACCTTTGGTATCAAACTGCGTGCAATAACTCAGAACCCTGAGGTTGCCAGTAGTTTTGGCATCAATAGTAACCGGGTTTTTGGTTTAACTTTTGCTTATGGTGCTGGATTGGCAGGGTTGGCCGGTGCACTGATTTCGCCTTTAAAAAGTGTTTCCCCAGAAATGGGTACCACTTATGTGGTTGATGCATTCCTGATTGTTGTTCTGGGTGGTGTGGAAAGCTTAATGGGTACTGTGTTAAGTGCGATTATTTTGGGTGAGCTTTCCAGCATACTGTCATTTTATAGTAACGACACCATCGCAAAAGCATTGGTGTTGTTAGCCATTGTGATACTTATTCGCTTCCGACCGCAGGGTTTGTTTTCATCAAAGGTACGGAGCTAATAAGCTATGAGTGCGGTTATTGATGAAAAATCAAAACTTGTTATTAATGAAACAAGCAAACGCTATAGCAATACCAAATCACAAATAATCATATATGGCATTGTATGCGCATTGATTTTTATCGTGCCTTCTTTTATGGACAATGCTTATTTATTAAATAAGTTTTCCACTTATTTAATTATGGGCATGTTAGCCATGGCGCTGAGTTTATCCTGGGGCTATGGAGGAATACTAAATTTGGGCCAGGCGGTGAGTTTTGGACTTGGTTCCTATTGTATGGCGATGGCATTGAAGCTGCGCACTGTGCCTATTCATACTGGTGCGGAAGGCTTACCGGATTTTATGGTATGGAATAATGTAGAAACATTACCGTTAATTTGGCAACCATTTCATTCACTCACATTGGCGGTTTTCTTGGGTATTGCCGTCCCCGTTGTTTTTGCCATGTTAGTGGGCTGGTTTATGTTTAAAGGACGGATCACCGGTGTATATGTGGCAATTATTACACTGGCGATATTAGTGGTAGTCAATTTATTAATTATTGATCAACAGAGAATTACCGGTGGCTTTAATGGCATTACCGATTTAGCTCAACTGGAAGTGTTTGGTTTTGAGTTCGATGCTTACAGTAGCTCTGCTTATTATTTAATTGCCATATTTTTAACCTTAAGCTTATTTTTAGCGCTTGCAATCACCAAAAGTAAAACCGGAAAAATATTACAAGCTGTTCGTGACCATGAAGACCGGGTACGTTATTTCGGTTACGACGTTTCCCATTTTCAGATTTTTGTATTTGCAGTGTCTGCAGGTATCTCGGGTCTGGCCGGCATGCTTTACACCATTGTCATGGAATTTGCCTCGCCCACTTTTCTTGGCGTGCATTTAAGTCTTTCAATAGTCATCTGGTGTGCAGTCGGTGGGCGGCAAAGTTTAATTGGCGCCATGTTGGGCGCCATTTTTGTGGTTGGTATTCAAGGCTCATTGTCAGAGTCAGAAACATTCCTGGAAACATGGACACTGGTGATGGGCTTTATTTTTGTCATGGTGGTGTTGTTCTTACCAAAAGGAATTGCTGGAGCCTTTGAGAGTTTGGCAGCACGTATCAGGCAAAAGAATTAACGATTTATTATTAATGATTTATTAAGGGTAACTATCTAGCACATGAACACAGAACAATTAGTATTAAAAAATGTGACTGTAAACTTTAATGGCTTTCATGCGCTTGATGGATTGGATTTTTCAGTTGATAAAGGTGAGCTGCGCTGTCTTATTGGCCCTAATGGTGCCGGTAAAACTACTGCATTAGATATTATTTGTGGCAAAACAAAAGTGACATCAGGTGAAGTCGATTTTGAATCTAAAAGTATTACTTCATTGCAAGAACATCAGATTGCACGTATTGGTATAGGCAGAAAATTTCAAATCCCAAGTGTGTTTCAGGATTTAACTGTGCGGGAAAACCTGCAAGTAGCTTATTCTGAGAATACCAGCGTTCTGTCTAACTTATTTAAATTTGGTCTGAGTAAGGATGAAGAAGGATTAAATGAATTAGCTGAAATGGTTAATTTGCAAGAGCATCTTGATGTGTTGGCCGGCCATCTTTCCCATGGTCAAACACAATGGCTGGAGATTGCTCTGCTAGTGGCGCAAAACCCAAAATTGATATTAATGGATGAGCCTACTGCAGGCATGACCAGACAAGAAACTCATAAAACCGCGGAATTATTTTTACAACTTAAATCAAAACACACATTAGTTGTGGTTGAACATGATATGGGTTTTGTAAAAGAAATTGGCGATGTTATTTCTGTTATGCACCAGGGCAAGATTCTTGCTGAAGGCACTGCACAGGAAATAGAACAGAATGCTGCAGTCAGAGATGCTTATCTTGGTTCCGGAGGGATTACAAATGCTTGAGCTTCGTTCAGTAAATGCATTTTATGGTAACAGCTGTGCTGTTTCTAATGTTGACCTTAAAGTTAATCAAGGGGAATTTTTATCTGTCATCGGCAGGAATGGTGTCGGCAAGACTTCTTTGATGCGCGCCATTATCGGCCTTATGGATCGAATTACAGGCAGTATTCAACTTGATGGCGTTGAAATAAATAAAAAGAAAACTCATCAACGTGCAGCAGCGGGTATTGGTTATGTGCCACAAGGACGCGGCATTCTTCCAAAATTTACAGTTAAGGAAAACTTAACTATTGGCACGTTTGCTGCTGAAGCAAAAGATACTCACATTAATGACTGGGTATTTGGACTGTTTCCTATATTAAAAGAATTTTTAAACCGTCAAGGAGGGGATCTATCAGGTGGCCAGCAACAGCAATTAGCAATTGCACGCGCGCTTTTAACAGAACCTAAAGTGATGTTGCTGGATGAACCTACGGAAGGTATTCAACCTAATATAGTGGAAAAAATTGAGGAGGTGCTTATCGATTTAAATACTAATCATGGCATGACTCTAATTTTAGTTGAGCAGAATGTTGAGTTTGCACGCAGGGCTTCGCAACGGTATGCAATTTTAGAAAATGGAGTTATTGCAACAGAAGGTGGAATTGATACGTTAACTGATGATTTGGTACACAAATATTTATCGGTTTAACTTTTTAAAAAAATTGCATTAACGCAATTTATTAACTTGGAGGAATCATTATGTATCATGGTGATATATCAAGCAGTAAAGATACGGTAGGAGTTGCAGTCGTCAACTATAAAATGCCTAGGATGCATACCAAGGCAGAAGTTCTCGAAAATGCGCGCAATATTGCAAGTATGATCGAAGGCATGAAAGTAGGTTTGCCGGGTATGGATCTGGTCATATTTCCTGAGTACAGCACGCATGGAATTATGTATGACGAAAAAGAAATGTATGAAACAGCTTCGTCTTGTCCGGGTGAAGAAACAGAAATTTTCGCAGAAGCTTGCCGTAATGCAAAAGTATGGGGAGTGTTTTCACTCACAGGTGAACGTCATGAGGAGCATCCCAATAAAGCGCCCTATAACACATTAATTTTAATGAATGACCAGGGCGAGATTGTGCAGAAATATCGCAAAATTATGCCTTGGGTGCCCATCGAGGGTTGGTATCCGGGTAATTGCACTTATGTGTCTGATGGGCCTAAAGGATTAAAAATTAGTTTAATCATTTGTGATGATGGTAACTATCCTGAAATCTGGCGTGATTGTGCAATGAAAGGTGCAGAATTAATTGTGCGCTGTCAGGGTTATATGTATCCATCTAAAGATCAGCAGATCATGGTTGCAAAAGCCATGGCATGGATGAATAACACATATGTAGCTGTTGCCAATGCAACTGGTTTTGATGGTGTTTATTCTTACTTTGGATACTCATCAATTATTGGCTTTGATGGACGTACTCTAGGCGCTTGTGCTGAAGAAGACATGGGCGTGCAGTATGCCAATCTTTCAGTATCATTAATCAGAGATGCGCGTAAGAACCAGCAATCTCAAAACCATCTGTTCAAGTTGTTACACAGAGGCTACACTGGAATGATTAATTCTGGTGATGGTGATAAAGGTGCGGCGGAATGTCCTTATGACTTTTATAAGAAGTGGGTGACAGATCCAGAAGCTGCACGCGAGATGGTAGAATCCATTACGCGAACTACTGTGGGAACTGATGAGTGCGAGATTGAGGGTATCCCTAATCCTAAAACACACAGGTAGTGAGTAAATCTGCATACTAGACGAAGGCTTATTTAAGTCTTCGTCTACCTGATTAACATAATAAAGGCTAACGGTTTTAACACCGTTAGATGTTAAGTATGGATCTTGATGGGTACTTAATTAAAGACAAGCCATATTACTCACAAACACATAATGAGATAGCTTTATTTGAAGCCGCAGCAGCAAATCGTATGCCGATGATGCTGAAAGGACCTACTGGCTGTGGGAAAACGCGCTTTGTGGAATATATGGCGTGGAAATTAAAAAAGCCTCTGATTACTGTTTCCTGTCATGAAGACATGACTGCATCTGATTTAGTTGGGCGCTATTTGCTGGATGCCGAAGGTACTGTATGGCATGACGGACCACTCACTTTAGCTGTACGTTACGGCGCAATTTGTTACCTGGATGAAATTGTTGAAGCACGACAAGATACCAGTGTAGTCATACATTCATTGACCGATGACAGAAGAATTTTATCTTTAGAAAAGAAAAATGAAGTTGTCAAAGCACACGATGATTTTCAAATTGTTGTTTCATACAACCCTGGATATCAAAGTGTATTAAAAGATTTAAAAGAATCTACCAAACAGCGCTTTGGTGCGATTGATTTCAATTACCCTGATCCTGAACTGGAATCGAAAATAATTGTGCATGAATCCGGTGTGGATAAAAAAATAGCTGATAAATTAGTACAGATTTCTGAACGTTCAAGAAATTTAAAAGGACATGGCTTGGACGAAGGTGCGTCAACACGCATGTTGATTTATGCCGCACAGCTTATTACACAAGGTGTGCCATTAGAAGATGCCTGTAATGTTGCCCTAGTGTTGCCAATTACTGATGATCAAGATGTACGTAACGCATTAAATTCAGCTATTGCTGCTTGTACATAAGGTTAAGCGTGAGCACCTCCACGACTCGAGGAAAATATGCAGTATTTCCAGCCAGTAAAGAATTAGGCGACGCAAATAAAGAATTTTTACCATTAATAGAGCAGGGGCGTGAATCATTCCCGGTCCATTTAGTAAATGTATGGGTGGAAGCATGCCATAAATTAGCTAATGCCGGTTATGGTGCTTTAATCCCGATTGCATATGCTAGGTATTCGCCTAAACTTGCTGTTACGCTACAACCTGAAGCAGCTATTAATCTGGTTTCCTTAGTGTCGCTTGCAGCTATAAAAGTTAACCGCGCAGCAGCAGAGTTATTACCCAAGGCAGCACTAGAAGCCGCCACTGAATGTAAATCTACGACTGATTTTTCGGTATGGCAGATCACTATTGAAGAATTAGTGCACACTGCCCCCGAATCAGTGTTGCCAGTGCTTGAACGTACAAAAACTATATTATCAGTTTTGACCACGGATCAATTTAGATCCTGGGTGATTGCCGGTTTGCGTTCCACAGGTGATGATACCTTACGTCAAATTCAATATTTCTCTTTCAATGATGCTGAATCCGAAAAATGGTTTCGTCATGAAGCAGGGGATGTTGTCTACACGGACTTAGACCGTAGATTAAAATATTACCTTAAATCTTTATGGAACTTGCGACCTCCTATTCGTGAGCTTTCGGCCTCAACTTCACCCTTGTCATTACGCAGGATTTCCATAACTAATGGTGTGGTGCAAATACCTGAAGTCTTTCCCGGCTTTCATGGTGAGCAAGCAGAACTCATATTCAGGGCTGGGCTTGCCCATGTAGGTGCTCACTTAACGTATTCCACAAAGAAGTTTGCTTTAGGCGAGTTAAAACCTATTCAAGTTGCGTTGGTTTCATTAATAGAAGATGCCCGTGTTGAAACTCTTGCTATACGCGTGTTTCCTGGGTTGAAAAAACTATGGCTGCCATTTCATGTGGCTAAGCCTAGTGGACCAAAATTAGTTCCGCATTTATTGGCACGCCTTGCGCGCGCGTTGATTGATGATAATTATCATGACAGCGATGGTTGGGTACAGAAAGGGCGTGATTTATTTTTAGATCCTGCTAATGATATGACAGATCCTGCAATGTGTCGCAGAATCGGTGTATTACTTGGTAATGACTTGGGGCAATTAAGAGCTCAGTTCAATTCTAAAACTTATGTTATTGAGCCACCTTACCGTGATGACAATATGGGCTTATGGGATTTTGGTGATCATCAAGGTGATGAAGAAGATAACGATGGCATATTCATCGAAGCAATGCGCATGAATGAGCAGGATGACCCAAGTAATAATTCACCTGATGAAAATAAAAATGAACAAGATGAAAATGTAGAACAACAGTTTCATGCTAAAGAAAGTGAAAGTAGTGAAGAATGTGAATCAGAGATAGCGGTACGTTACCCTGAATTTGATTATCTGACTGGAAGTGAACGACCTAACTGGACTTGCGTGGTTGAATATTTCCCGGATTATGGTGACAGTCATAAAATAAATAGAATTTTAGAAACACATACTGATTTAGTAAATCGGATTAAAAATTTAATTCAGTCTGCCAAAGTCAGTTTGCCTGAACGCTTACATCATCAAAGTGTTGGTGAGTCACTTGATTTGGATGCCTGTATTAATGCAGTCATTAGCCGCAGAATGGGGCAGGTGCCTGATCCTAATATCTACAGTACTACCGAGCGTAAACACCGTGATCTGTCAGTGTTAGTCTTGTTAGATATTTCAAATTCAACTAATGACCAGGTGCCAGCAGCTAATACAACCGTACTTGAACTGGAAATACAAGCAACCACATTACTGGCATATGCCATGTCGGAATTGGATGACCCTTTTGGGATTGCGGCATTCTGTTCTGATGGTAAAGAAAATGTACATTATTATCGTATTAAAAATTTTGGTGAGGCATACGATACTAATTCAAAAGCTTTGTTGGCAGGGCTAAAGGGAAAGTTATCAACCCGTATGGGTGCAGCTATGCGTCATGCATTTAGAGAACTGGCCACTCAACAAACTCATCGGCGACTATTGTTGATTATTACCGATGGTGAACCATCAGATATTGATGTAAAAGATAAAAAATACCTGGTGGAGGATGCACGTAAAGTTGTTCATTCTGCTTCCCGCCTTGGTATTGATACATTTTGTGTGGGTCTTGAAGCCGGTGGTGAAAATTATTTACATAGAATTTTTGATAAAAAAAATGTCGTCGTTATTGATAGTTTAGATCGACTACCAGAGCGCTTGCCTATGTTGTATCTGAGATTAACAGCATGAATATGCTGAATTATAAATATTGAGGAGCAAATTATGTCTAAAACTAAAGTCTACTCAGTTCCTGATTCTTTTAGAGCTAATGCACACATTAATGCAGAAAAATATTCTTCTATGTATCAGCAATCCATTGATGATCCGGAAAGTTTTTGGGCACACCAGGCGAAGGAATTTGTTAGTTGGTACTCGCCATGGGAAAAAGTACTGGATTGGGATTATCAACGTGCACACATTCGCTGGTTTGAAGGCGCTACTTTAAATGTTTCTTATAATTGCTTGGATCGCCACTTGGGAACACGCGGCGATCAGACAGCTATTATTTGGGAAGGTGACGATCCTAATGATGATCGGCATATTACTTATAAAGAACTACATGCGGAAGTATGTAAATTCTCAAATGCACTAAAGAAGCGTGGCGTCCGTAAAGGTGATCGTGTGTGTATTTATATGCCGATGGTAGCCGAAGCTGCAATTGCCATGTTGGCATGCACACGCATTGGTGCTGTGCATTCAGTTGTGTTTGGCGGATTTTCACCTGACTCCTTGCGTGACCGCATACTGGATTCCGATTGTCAGACAGTAATTACTGCTGACCAGGGCATAAGAGGTGGAAAAATAGTCCCTTTAAAAGCTAATACAGATATTGCTTTACAAGAATGTCCCAATGTAAAAAACGTTGTTGTTGTGCAGCGCACCAAGGGCGATATTGATTGGCATGAGCATCGCGATTGCTGGTATCACGAAATAACTGCTAACGAAAGTGATGAGTGTGAACCTGAAAGAATGTCGGCGGAAGATCCGTTATTTATTTTATACACCTCCGGTTCTACCGGAAAACCTAAAGGCGTCTTGCATACAACTGGTGGGTATTTGTTATATGCCGCTATCACACATAAATATGTATTTGATTATCAGGACGGAGAAGTTTATTGGTGTACGGCTGATGTTGGTTGGGTGACTGGACACACTTATATTGTTTATGGGCCACTATGTAATGGTGCCAAGACATTAATGTTTGAAGGTGTGCCAAACTATCCCGATGGCAGCCGTTTCTGGCAAGTTGTCGATAAGCACAATGTTGCAAGTTTTTATACTGCGCCGACGGCGATCCGCGCCTTAATGGCTTTGGGTGATGATATTGTTGCCAGCACCAGCCGTAAAAGTTTACGTCTATTAGGTACCGTGGGAGAACCGA
>JANQKJ010000010.1 GCA_028281205.1 Gammaproteobacteria bacterium | reverse complement strand
TACCACGTGCTACTGAACGGCGGTTTAAATGCCAGAGATTGGGTTCGTGCGATAATGGCAGGATAAACATCATAACGAGTTACTCCTTACACACATGCCCAAAAAGCTACTTAAAAAGCTATTTCCTAATCTCGAGGCGATTCGACACAATCAATCGTTAGAGATGTTTGGCAGTGCTGGGCGCGAACCCAATCTCTGGCATTTAAACCGCCGTTCAGTAGCACGTGGTATTGCGATTGGTTTATTTTGTGCATTTGTACCCATTCCAGGGCAAATGGTGTTAGCTGCGGCAATAGCTATTATTTTCCGCGCGAATATTCCTCTATCGGTGATCTTTGTATGGGTGTCTAACCCCATTACCATGCCCGCTTTGTTCTATACAGCGTATAAGTTTGGAGCCATGTTGTTGGATGTTCAGTTACAACCATTTCAATTTGAATTTAGTTTGAACTGGTTATTTACTGAATTGCAGGATCGCTGGCAACCGTTCCTAGTAGGATGTATCTGTTGTGGCGCACTAGTGAGCGCAACTGGCTATATTTTAGTGCAACTATATTGGCGTTGGTATGTGGCTAAAGTCTGGCAGAAAAGAAAGTTTTATAAAAAGCCAAGCTAAACTGGGTATTAATTACGGTAATGTATTGCTTTACCCATAAGCCGATTTAACTTAGGTCGCTGGTCATCAATAAATTCTTTTAACTGTGAGGCAAAATAAAGCATGCCACCTAAAATATTTGGTCTAAAATAAAAATACTCAATAAGATCTGACGTTGGTTCTGCATTCCAGCGTTGTTTGTAACTCGCAAACCCATAACCCATATTCAGTTTCTTAATGCCTTTTTCAATGGCGTCTTCAATCACCAGCATATGAGTGGCACCACCAACACCGAGTTTCTTATAGTCCTCATCAAAATGAGCTGACAGGCCATAACGCCATTCACCAGAATCTAATGCAACATTATAAGAAATAGGTTTGTCATCTAAATAGGTGATAAGAATAGTCGTGCGCATGCTAGTGTCTGCATCTTGTAATAAACGTTTCCAGAACATCTCTTCATTATGCATGACACTCTTACCATTATCGGCTTTATGCACCCAGGAATTTTTTTCAACCTGCGCACAAGCATCGATTACTGGAGCCCATTCTTCTGCAGACAAGCCAGAATACTTAACATCACGCACTTCACCCAATTTACGCAGTTTATTTTTTTCCCGGCGCATATTGCCCAGCATCTTCTTACTTAACTGACTGGTATATTCCTCAAAACTATCCGGTAGCGTAACAGCATGTTGCTGACCATGAATTACTTTATGACAAAACCATTTTTGTTCTTTAAAGGTCTGCTCAATATTTTGGGTGATTTCTGCTTCTTGTTCTAATGGCCCCAAACGTACGACGTTAGCCAGTTTTGATTTATGCAGAGTTTTAACAAGCGCTTTAATGCCTTCTGGAATTACGCCTTTATCGATAATTATGGAACGGAAAGGATAATAATAGCCGGCTAAAGAAAATATTTTGCAACCATAATATGGTTCCAATACAAACGGGCATGCACCTAGAATTTTGCCCGTAACACTTTCCAGGGAGATAAAAGAAACCGGCGTATTGGAATGATTCAATGCCACATAACGCTCACCCCAAGCAGCATACCAGTCCAGATTTAAGAATTTTAGCTCACCAGAAACAGGGATATTTGCATCAAGTATTTTTACTGCAGATTCAGCATCAATCACCTTGCCTATAACAGTATCATTACCATAGTGACCCGTGCTAATGGTTTGGTGCATTGACATTAACTACCCTCTAACCCGCTGAATGAATAATTCACAAAGAAATGAGTGATTTAGAATTTGAGCAGACTATAAAGTAAAGCTACGCTTAATAACGTGTAACAAGTAGGATTTTTATTTTATGGGTATGAAAATGTGATGGATATCACATAGATTTTAATTAACAGGAGATTTTAAAAATTAACTTATAGATATTAGCGAGACTATATTTTATTTTTGATATTTAATTTTTCCCGTCTACTTAATTGCTTAATTTCTGACTCACGTCGAGTAGCTTCTGATCTATCTTTACAATTTTCAGTATAAACAATTTGGAAGGGTCCACGACCTTTGGTGTATTTTGCACCTGTACCGGTTTCATGCTGGGTAAGGCGTCGTTCTAAGTTATTAGTAATCCCGGTGTAAAGTGTTTTGTCTTTACACTCTAATATGTAGACTACCCAGTCACTCATTAAGCAGGATTTATCACACCGTCTTTAAGTTCATAAACGGTATCCATTGTCTTTGCAAGGCTCATGTCATGCGTAACCATAACTATGGCGGTTTGAAGTTCTTGGTTAAGTGCCATCATTAAATCTGAAACATGTTGCGCTGTCTTGCTATCCAAGTTACCGGTGGGCTCATCTGCCAAAATCACTTTAGGCTTAGTCACCAGCGCGCGCGCAATGGCTACACGTTGGCGTTCACCTCCTGATAATTCACTAGGCTTGTGTTGCACTCTTTCTTTTAACCCTACCCGCTCCAACATTTGTTTGGCTTGCTGTTGAATATTGCTCACACTGTCTTTGCGCAGCATTAACGGCATAGCGACATTTTCTAGCGCAGTAAATTCTGGCAATAAATGATGAAATTGATAAATAAAACCTAGGTATTGATTACGCAGGTGGCCACAAGCTTCCTCTGAAACTTTATTTAAATTTTCACCACATAGTATTACTTCACCTTGTGTTGGCTTATCCAAGCCTCCTAATAACTGCAACAAAGTGCTTTTACCACTGCCACTGGCACCAACAATGGCAATACGTTCACTTGGCCTGATAGTAAAATTAATATCGTTTAGTACCGTGACATCAATGTCACCATCATGAAAGCGTTTGCTTAAATGACTAACAGTGATGACTGATTCCTGCATATTTTCTTGTCTTGCTGGTTGCGTCATTGTTATTCATACCTCAACGCTTCAGCAGGTTGCGTCTTGGCAGCTTTGCGTGCTGGATAAATTGTCGCTAATACGGTCAAGAAGAAAGATATACAGGCAACATAAATTACATCACTTGTGTGCACTTCGGAAGGCAGATCACTTATGTAATACACACTAGGAGACAGCACTTTCATATCAAACAAGTTTTCAACCGAAGCGACTATGGTATCGAGATTAGAAGCTAATGCTAAACCACCAATCACACCTAACACGGTACCAACAATACCAATCAAACTTCCCTGAATAATAAAAATCCACTGGATACTTTTCGGTGACACACCATAAGTTCTTAATATTGCAATGTCAGACTGTTTATCGGTGACTACCATTACAAGCATGGACACAACGTTAAATGCTGCCACGGCAACAATAAGAGTCATAATAATAAACATCATCGTTTTTTCCATTTTGACAGCACGGAAAAAGTTCTGATGACGCCGCGTCCAATCTGTTAACCAGAATTCCCCTTGTAAATCTTTATTCAGCTTATTGGTTAATTCTGGCACTAGGAAAATATCTGATAACTTTAAACGCAAACCGGTGACTTCATTATTTTTCATTCGGTACAGGCGTTTGGCGTCATTGATATGAATAATGGCAGTATTGCGGTCAAACTGATTCATACCAACTTCATAGATACCTGCAACCGTAAATCTTCTTAGTTTGGGTAAGATTCCCGCCGGCGTCACTGAAGCTTCGGGAGTGATTAGTGTAATTTTATCGCCAATAAAAGTACCCAGAAATCTGGCTAATTCACTACCGATTAGAATCCTGAATTTTCCAGACTCGAGAACAGACAAGTTATTATCAAGCATGAAGTTTTGAATTTCAGATACATTTGATTCCATGTCCGGATCGACACCACTAAGTAATACGCCTGTCACTTGAGTACTTTTTACCATCATGGCTTGCCCTTCTACATAAGGTGCCATACCAATAATTTCCTCAACATGTTGCAGTGATTTACTCGCATGCTGCCAATTGTCCAGTGTGCCATCTAATTCAAGCACATTAGCGTGAGCAGTCATGCGTAACATGCGATCACGCACTTCTGTCTGGAACCCATTCATGACTGAAAGTACGGTAATAATGACAATAATGCCGAGCGCAATACCCACCACTGAGCTTAACGAAATGAATGAAATAAAGTGGTTGCGCCGCTTTGCCCGCAGATAACGTAATCCGACGAATAATTCGAGTGGTTTAAACATGATTATTTACATTAGTTATATTAACTATTCGATTGTTTTATATGAATTTATTGAAAAAAGAATAGTTATGCAGGCAGATATTCACTGGGCTGGTTCATTTTCACATCGTTAGTCTGGAAAAACCCTCGAATTATCCCATTTAGCGCGGGAATTTTTACTCGAAATTTGTCGTGAATGATATAGTTTAATCATTACTCAACCAGGATAATTCCATGATCGCTCAAGTTATTCGTTATTGTATCGCATTCTGTTTAGTT
>JANQKJ010000043.1 GCA_028281205.1 Gammaproteobacteria bacterium | reverse complement strand
AAACATTACTTATATAGTCAGGTGCACTGTCGCCAAAAACCGCATGCAAAGGATCATCCGGCTGTAACTTACCGGTTTGCTCATTATTGTAAAAAGGTAAATTAGTATTATTGTAAATCGCCCTATATTTATTCACGTTCCAACCTTCGCGATAGCCATGAGTAGTGACTATATCTAGGTTGTTATAAGCCGCTGGCAGATTCGTCTGCCATTCGTCTAACCACTTCTTTGCTCCTTCAACAGACCAATGGCTTGGGCCTGCAATTTTAGGCATTGGAACGTTATTACTATTAATTCTATTGCGAAGCCGATTGAACGAGTCGGTAAACTGCCTTCCCTTTCTAATAGCCTTATCAACCCCACCCGGCTCATTTAACAAATCTAACTCATGTACAGTCAAACCGCGATCATAAAACGCCTTAAGCACATCAAAGTAATAGTCGCCAACCTGAGTATAGACATTCGGGATAGTGTCATCAATCTCACCCTTTTTGCTTGTTCCATCATTATTTTTCTTTTCATATTCATCAGGCAAATCATTAACAGTTATTTGGACTTTTACATTTGGCACGTATTGCTTTATTTCATTAGCAAAACTGACAAAATTATCATAGGCCGCAGGATTATCTTGAGGTCGATCATTAATATAGTTTTTGATCCAGCCTAGATTTATATCCTGTGCGATCATACGGGCAGCCTGATCTTTATGCGCAGGTGATTGTGATCGCCAATGACCCAACCAGGCATCGCCAGTACCACCCACACCTTCAAATACCTGCTGATAAGAATCAGCGTTAATCGTGATTGTCTGTGAATAGCCTGATGCACTAAAAAAACAGAGTACCAACGTAAATAGCATTCTTTGCGCGAAGTCGATTTTATTAGCTTTCATATTCCCCTCCAAAATACAAAATTAATTGATACTCATTCTGGCGGAATTCACCTGATTCTGGGTCAAGCTGAAACTACGGCTTTCCGAGGTTTGCCCCGGCGTACCAAGCACCTCAATCGGGATTATCACCTGAGCAAAGGCGCTTTGGCCGAGAAAATAAAAAAGCAGAAAACCCAAGTAAATCAGTGCGTGAATGTAGTCTCGTAAATGACTTTTAAACCGATTCATTTTTATCCCCTCACTTAAGCGAAAGCAATAAAACCCCTTAAGCACTCACTTCAGTGCCTATTTGAAAGTTCAAAAGGAATCAAAATTGAACCGACATTCAACAACTACAGCATGGCGGCGAAATTACGCAACGCTACTGCCTAGAGCAATTACTTACAGCCTTCTCGGGATAATTAGCACCGGAACGGAAATAATGCCGTATGCGCATGCTTGATACTAGCTGAATGTGTCCGGTAAGTGGCTAAATAGACATATTAGTCACTTTACTCATCGTGATTCCCTCTCTCTCCAATCACAAATAGTTATAAAAAATTGACCTAAAAAGCAATGCGGATCAATTCAATATTGATCATTGCTAATTCAGTGCTAGTGTGATTTCATCATACACCAAATTCACAAGCCCGCTACATTTAAATGCATGCAGTGGAATATACAACTACCTTGATGGAGAGCGCTTTACGATGGCCACCCTGTG
>JANQKJ010000352.1 GCA_028281205.1 Gammaproteobacteria bacterium | reverse complement strand
ATCAATACCCACATAGAAGAAGTCACCACCACTAAATCAACGGCTCCCTTTTCAAATGCACTTGATCTATTAATAGAGGGAAAATTCTCCGCTGCAGAGGAATCCGCCGAGGCCCAATTCAACCTGGACCGTACGGACACTGATAACCGCAAAGAACTTTGTATCGTACTAACAGCCGTAGGCAATACAATATTGTTAAAAACTGTCTCTCAAGAAGGACTCAGTACAGCATCACTACAAGATACCAATTTATATTTATGCTTTATTGCCTTTTGTGACAAGAATTATGAAGATGCTCTCAATCACTTTGTCGCCTATTATAATGCAAATTCGAACCAACATAATCCGATGATGTTTTTACTGGCAGCAGAACTACAAAAGTATTGCTGCCTATATACAGAAGCTTTTTATAATTATTCGAATTTTGTTGCACAGACATCGGCCGCTAAAATTTATGTCGAAAAGAAACTCGCGTGCTTAGAGCATATAGAAGCAACACAGTTTTCAGAAAATCTTTACAATGCAGTAGAAGAATATCTCTGCCATCCTAACTTTGATCCGGATAAAATAAGACGTTTAGCTTCTACGCTAATTTACTTTAAATATAATTTAGATCTAAACCAGCCCTTTCTCAGTTTAGATACTGCCAGTCAAGACAAGATATTAGTTCATTGTATTAATAAAATCAGCTTCTTCAACAAAGTACTAGAACTGACATTTATAGGGCTGAGGAAACAGCTCCTGCAGCAGTGTCTCGAAGACGGTTGCATTACAGAGCAATTTATTGATCTTTGCACAGCACTCGCCAAGCAAGCTTACTATGCCGAGTATTGCTCACCCTATGAAGAGGTCGAATCAGAAACGTTAAAAGACATCATAGCCCTACTGGAAGAAGAATTAACACAAGACACCACCGACGTGCTAAATGTTACCACATGCACATTGTTGCTCGCGATGTATGAGAACATCTGCAGGCTACCTGTCGCAACAGAGCTGGTAAAGCTTCCTCATGACTACTGGCCTAATGAAGCTATTGAGACTATTAGTCATATACTCTATAACCCGGTTATGAATAACAGTTTGGAGAAAGTTAAACCTTTCAAGCCAATAGAAAATCCCTGGTCTGTAACAACAGCAGAGCTAAACAATAAGTCTCATTATATCTGCTGGAATCGACTCGCCAAAAATAACGATTCAAGAATAAGCGACAGAAGCTTTGACACCCGAGCTTATCTAAAAAATCATTTTCAACATGAGCCTATTAACATATTGATAGTCGGGGCCAGCACCGGCAAATATTGTTTAGAAAAGGCGTTAGAATATCCACAGGCAAATATCCATGCTATCGATATCAGCGGTAAACGATTAGCCTACGCGTGTAAAATGGCAAAAACTCAAGGTATTCATAATGTGAAATTTTATAATCTGGATATCAATGATATCGATGAACTTGGTATAAATTTTCACGTAATTGATATGAAATCAGTGATGAATCATGTGGAAAAACCAAATCAGGTGATCATAAAACTACTTAACAATTTGCAACCTAATGGCCTGCTAAAGCTGAATTTGAATAGCTCGTTAGCCAACGAAACGGTTATTCAGTTTAAACTCGCTAATAATAAAATTAATTTTGATACTAGCCTGGAAAGTATTAGGGAACTTCGTAGTGCCATTTTATCCGGCGCCGCTGAAAACCTAAAGCCATTAGCCGTATGGAAAGACTTTTATCAAACTAGCGCTTGTATAAAAAAATACTTTGTCCCCTGTGAACATTATTTCACT
>JANQKJ010000341.1 GCA_028281205.1 Gammaproteobacteria bacterium | reverse complement strand
TATCAATTAAAGGACGCATCGCGGATAATAAGCTTTTGTAAACACCTGGATTGTTTTTCTCTTCATTATTAAGTAGTTGCTTAAAATAATAGCGCTGTGTTGGCATATCAAAACAAGCCGGACAATTCTCTGGAATAATTGGCAGTTGAGCGCTTTCTGCAAATGCACGTGTTTGTCGTTCGCGTACATAAACAAGAGGCCTGATTACTCTTAAATCACCCGCATCAATAACATAATTCGCTTTCATAGTGTTTAGTCTGCCACCGTGGAAAGCTGACATTAAGAAACTTTCAGCTAGGTCATCCAGGTGCTGTGCAAGTGCTATTACGTTGTAGTTATTTTTTCTTGCAGTGCTATAAATAATGCCGCGTTTCATGCGTGAACAAAAAGCACAAAACGATTTATTATCCATATGTTTGTCAGCCAAGTCTAAAATAGGTTCAGACTGATAAAAATAAGGAATGCCTAAAGATTTCAAGTAAGGTTTTAAAGGCGATGGGTCAAACTCATCTGATTGAGGGTCAACTGTTACCACGCCCACATCAAAAGAAATCGGGGCATGCTTTTTTAGATGTAATAAAATATGTAATAAGCTTAATGAGTCTTTTCCACCAGACAGGCCGAGTAATATTCGGTCGTTATTCTGGATCATTTTATAGTCAGCGATGGCTTTGCCTGCAAGGTGTAATAATGATTTTGGTGGTTTGGTATATTGCATAGTTATTACTTAACAACAGTTTTCTTAAATGTTAACACTTTATCCTGAGATAGCCCCATACAAAGAATTTTATTTGCCCGTGTCGGATGATCATCAGCTATGGGTGGCTGAGTATGGCAACCCTGATGGTTTGGCGGCGGTATTTCTGCATGGTGGACCTGGTGCCGGTTGTGAAAGTTATCATCCTAGATTTTTTGACCCTGATAAGTATCGCATAATATTATTTGATCAACGTGGATCTGGTCGTTCCAAACCACATGCGAGTTTGCACGACAATACCACGCAACATTTAATTGCCGATATCGAGCTTATTCGTACTTACTTGAATATCGAGAAATGGGTTGTATTTGGCGGCTCTTGGGGTTCAACCTTAGGCCTGGCTTATACCCAAGCATATCCACAAAATGTACTAGGACTGGTTCTAAGAGGCATTTTTTTATGTCGTGCTGAAGATATTGCGTGGTTCTATCAACAAGGTGCTAGCGCTATTTTTCCAGACTATTGGCGGGATTATGAAAGTATTATTCCGCAACAGGAGCGTTCTAATATGGTGGCAGCCTATTATCGTAGACTAACCAGCGATGACCCGCAGCAGTCTTTACAAGCGGCTCGAGAATGGTCGATTTGGGAAGGAAGAACCTCTACATTACAATCAAAGCAAAGTGTTACCGATCATTTCGGCAACGACCAAGTGGCACTAAGTTTGGCGAGAATTGAATGCCATTATTTTATGCATGATTCATTTTTAGAGCCTAATCAACTGTTGCGAGATGCAGTCCGCTTAAAACAAGTGCCTGGTTATATCGTGCATGGCCGTTACGATGTGGTGTGCCCAATTTCACAAGCGTATGCGTTACATCAGACATGGCCGGAGGCGGATTATTATATTGCACCGACTAGTGGGCACTCTGCCAGTGAGCCTGAAATAGTGAGTGCGCTGGTTAAAGCCACAAATGAATTAGCACAGCGATATACATGATTGCACTTATCCAGCGCGTTTCATCAGGCCAAGTACATGTTGACCAAAAGTGTATTGCAAAAATTGAATCCGGTATTGTCGCATTAGTGGCTGTTCAGTCGGGTGATACACTCGAAACCATCAAACGATTATTACAACGCGTACTTAATTACCGTATATTTTCTGATGAAGCTGGTAAAATGAACTTAAGCTTGGTGGATGTTGAGGGTGGATTGTTATTAGTTCCTCAGTTTACATTGCTGGCTGATACAAATAAGGGTAATCGCCCAAGTTTCAGCAACAATGTCCCAGTTAAAGAGGGTAAGCAGTGTTTTGAAGCATTACTGGACTATGCGAAACAAGAGTATGCGAATGTACAGCATGGTCAATTTGGTGCTGATATGCAGGTCAGTTTAACTAATGATGGTCCAGTGACATTCTGGCTAGAAGTATAATTTACGTCTACAATTCCAGTATATTTATATATAAATCATATTATGTCATCACGTGTTGCCAAAATAGAACGAAACACTCTCGAAACACAGATTTCTGTCCAGTTAGATGTAGACGGTAATGGCAAGGGAGACATTGATACCGGTGTATCCTTCCTAAATCATATGTTGGATCAGGTCGTGCGACATGGCCAGTTTGACATCACGCTCAAAGCTAAAGGTGATTTACACATAGACGATCACCATACCGTTGAAGATGCGGGTATTACTCTAGGACAAGCATTTAGTAAGGCCATGGGGGATAAAAAAGGCATGCGACGCTATGGACATGCTTATGTGCCATTAGACGAATCTCTTTCTCGAGTGGTAGTAGATTTTTCTGGTCGGCCAGGACTTTTTTATTATGCTGATTATCCGCGTGCACGGATTGGTGATTTTGATGTAGACCTCATTGTTGAGTTTTTACAAGGTTTTGTTAACCATGCTCAAGTCACGCTACATGTCGACAATTTGCGTGGTAGCAATGCGCACCATATTGCTGAAACAATTTTTAAGGCACTAGGCAGGGCTTTACGCATCGCCTGTGAGATGGATCCACGCATGTCAGATCAATTACCTTCGACTAAAGGAGCTTTATAGCGCGTCTTAACGCTAATTTCACTGCGAAATTCAGTCGGATCGTTATTTTCTTTTATCATGGAAAAAGTTGTTATCGTTGACTACGGTATGAGTAATCTTCATTCTGTATTTAGTGCGCTCAAAGAAGTGTCCGATAACAAATTTGATATTCAGGTTAGTCAGGATTCCAAAACCATTGACAGTGCAGACAGAATTATTTTCCCTGGCCAAGGGGCAGCAGCAGACTGTATGCGCCAAATCCGCGCATTTAACTTGGTAGAGTCAATCCAAAAAGCAGCTCTGGAAAAGCCATTTCTGGGTATATGTATGGGTATGCAAGTTTTATTAGAGAGAAGTGATGAGAATGCTGGTACAGAATGTCTGGGTATGATTAAAGGTTCTGTAAATGCGTTTGCAGAAGCACATAAAAAAGCAGGCATTAAGAGGCTTAAAATTCCACATATGGGGTGGAATACAATTAAGCAAAGTATAGATCACCCTGTATGGTCTAATATAAATCAAGATAGTTATTTTTACTTTGTACACAGTTATTTTGTCCATTTGTCAGATTCCAGGCAAGCTGCTGGTAAAACTGACTATGGAATAGAATTTTCATCCGTACTGGCAGATGGTAAGGTGTTTGCTATGCAATGCCACCCTGAAAAAAGTGCGGATAATGGCTTACAATTATTAACAAACTTTCTTAAGTGGAACGGAAACTGAGTTACTCATTGACATGATTATTATTCCCGCGATTGATATTAAAGAGGGGCGCTGTGTTCGCTTACGCCAAGGACGCATGGAAGATGAAACGATTTTTTCAGAGGATCCGGTAGAGGTTGCTGAACGTTGGATAGCCGCCGGTGCGCAACGTCTTCATTTGGTGGATTTGGATGGTGCGGTTAATGGTGCACCAAGAAATTTTGACATCATAAAGTCAATAACTTCCAATCACCCGGAAATCCCTATTCAAGTTGGCGGTGGTATCCGCGATGAGGATACTGTTCAAGATTATTTAAATGCGGGTGTTGAGTACGTAATAATCGGCACGCGCGCAGTGACTGCACCGCATTTTGTTAATGATCTATGTTTAGAATTTCCTAATCATATAATCGTTGGGCTTGACGCTAAAAACGGCAAAGTAGCGATTGATGGTTGGTCCAAATTATCCCATCATGATGTGGTTGACTTAGCACAGCACTTTGAAGCAGATGGTGTCGCAGCAATAGTTTTCACCGATGTTAGCCGTGACGGTATGATGCAGGGCTTGAATGTAGAATCGACTGTGGAACTTGCGGAAGCAATTCATATTCCAGTCATTGCTTCCGGTGGTGTAACAAATATCGACGATATCAAGCGCCTATGTACAACAGATGAAGAAGGCATTATAGGGGCTATTGTTGGCAGAGCATTATATGAAGGTACCATAGACCTTGCCGAGGCCCAGGCTATAGCCAGTCAGCACATGACTTAAAGCATTATTGTAATTTGCATGTCATTAGCAAAACGTATTATCCCTTGCTTGGATGTTGATGCTGGTCGTGTAGTTAAGGGCGTTAAGTTCGTTGATATACGTGATGCAGGTGATCCCGTTGAGATAGCCAAGCGCTACAATCAAGAAGGCGCAGATGAAATAACATTTCTAGATATCACCGCCAGCTCCGATGAGCGCGACACTATTGAACATGTTGTGGAACAAGTGGCTTCACAAGTATTCATCCCATTAACGGTCGGTGGCGGGATTCGTACCATTGCTGATATTCGTCGCATGCTTAATGCCGGTGCGGATAAAGTTGGGATCAATACTGCGGCTGTGCATAATCCAGAATTTGTAAAAGAAGCCGCAGATAAAGTAGGGTCTCAGTGTATTGTTGTGTCCATCGACGCCAAGCGTGTATCCAAGGAAAATGAACCTAACAAGTGGGAAATTTTCACCCATGGTGGGCGTAAACCTACCGGAATTGACGCACTCGAGTGGGCAATAAAGATGACTCAGTATGGCGCCGGAGAAGTTTTGCTCACTAGTATGGATCAGGATGGCACAAAATCAGGGTTTGATCTCGAATTAACCAGAACAATAAGTGAGGCAGTAACTATCCCAGTGATAGCGTCTGGTGGGGTTGGAAACCTAGAGCACCTAAGTGATGGAGTCACAAAAGGTCAGGCTGACGCTGTTTTAGCCGCCAGTATCTTCCACTTTGGCGAATATACAATAGCTGAGGCAAAACAACATATGCAAAATCAAGGGATTACCGTTCGGGGATAAACTTTCTCTGTTCTGTAGCGTCTCAATCACGCCAGCGATAGGCTGTGATATCCTTCCATAAAAGACTGAATAGGCACAATTGGCCATGCAAAATCACGAAATTTTAGAGCAACTACAAAACGTGCTTATCGCGCGTAAAGGTGTAGATGTTGATCAGTCTTATGTGGCAAGTCTGTATAACCAAGGCATCGACCACATATTGAAAAAAGTGTGTGAAGAGTCAAGTGAAGTGATCATTGCGGCTAAAGGAACTGACTCTGTTGCACTTACTAAAGAAGTAGCAGATCTATGGTTTCATTGTATGGTAATGCTTGTGGATAAAAATATCGATGTTAATGATGTGCTAACTGAATTGAGCCGTCGGTTTGGCACTTCTGGTTTAGAAGAGAAAGCCAGTCGCACGGTGAAAACTTAAAGAAGTATGGAGATAAATAATGGGTATTAGTATTTGGCAGCTATTGATTATATTGGCAATTGTGTTGCTATTATTTGGTACAAAACGTTTGAAGAATATGGGTGGCGATGTGGGTGGGGCCATTAAGAATTTCAAATCTGCTGTAAAAGATGGTGAGGCGGATAAGCCTTCTGATTCCGATTCTGATAAACCAAAAGATAGTTAAAAGTCCTTAAGCTTAGCTGTATATGTTTGATTTTAGCTTTTGGGAACTTGCCATAGTTTTAGTTGTGGCCTTACTCGTTGTTGGGCCAGATAAACTTCCTGTATTAGCAGCTAAAATTGGTCGTTGGGTAGGTAAAGCTAAACGCATGATGATGTCTGTGCGCTCTGATATAGAAAACGAACTTAAAGCAGCTGAATTAAAAGAAATGTTGGAAAAACAGCAGAGTGAAATCTCCCAATTAAGGAATATTCTTAACGATACTCAATCAGAGACTGAAAAAGAAATTCAAAAAGCGTTAGAAGATACTCCATCCTCCGATGCTGAAAACGCTTCAAGCAAACACAATTAATTCTGTTATTGCTCTTGCTGACTCTTACTTAGTATGTCTACAGAAGCCTCAAATGAACCAGATAAGCAAGAGTCACTAGTCAGTCATCTTGTTGAGCTACGCAATCGCTTAATAAAAATTGTAATTGGTATAGTAGTTGTTTTGCTATGTCTATTTCCTTTCGCTAACGAAATTTATTCATTTCTAGCTGAACCGTTACTTAAACACTTGCCAGAAAGTAGCACCATGGTAGCTATTGATGTGGCGTCCCCTTTTTTAACGCCTTTTAAGCTAGTAATGTTGTTGGCAGTTGTATTAACCATTCCATGGATTCTTTACCAGTTTTGGGCGTTTATTGCACCAGGTTTATATAAACATGAAAAACGGCTGGTTTTACCTTTATTAACATCAAGTTCTATTTTGTTTTATCTTGGAATGGTGTTTGCCTACTTTGTTGTTTTTCCATTGGTGTTTGGATTTTTTACAAAAGTAACGCCAGACGGTGTTGCTGTAATGACAGACATCAGTCGCTATTTAGATTTTGTGACTAAAATGTTTATCGCATTTGGTGCTGCATTTGAAGTGCCTGTGCTTACGTTTGTGCTTGTGATGACTGGAGTTACTACGGTTGAGGCGTTGTCGAGAGCGAGATCTTATGTCATTGTTGCAGCGTTTGTCATTGGAATGCTACTCACACCACCTGACATTATTTCACAAGTGCTATTGGCTATACCCGTATGGCTGTTATTTGAATTGGGCTTGTTGATGTCCAAAATCGTACTAAAGCGAACTGAAGTTGAGGGTAGGCGATTCCGGCCGATGACAGAAGAAGAAATGGACCTCGAGCTTGATGAGATAGAATTACTCGAATCTAATCAGGAAAATAAAACAGACAAAACATAATTTAAGTTGTAATGGCAGATAAGGAACAAGATGCAATTCAACGCGCCATTTTGATTATTCTCGATGGCTTTGGTGTTAACGATGAAGGTGAGCATAATGGGGTTACACAGGCGCATACCCCTATTCTTGATAAGTATTTTTCTGAAAATCCTTACACGACATTAGAGGCGTCTGGTGCTGCTGTTGGGTTACCTGACGGCCAAATGGGTAACTCAGAAGTAGGCCATATCACCATGGGATGTGGGAATATTATTCGACAGGACCTGGTACTTATTAATGATGCTATTCGTAATGGCAGTTTTTTTAAAAATCCAGTTTTAGTAAAAGCATTACAGTCAGCTAAACAAAAATCACGCCCCATACATTTACTAGGTCTAGTGTCTGATGGAGGCGTGCACTCTCATATAGAGCATCTAAAAGCATTATTAAAGATGTGCAAACTTAATGGTGTTAAACCTGCTGTACATATGATTACAGACGGGCGTGATACCAGCCCAAATAGCGCATTAAGTTATCTTGATGATATTAAAGAATTGCTGGAAGAAGCTAATGGTGCTGTTCATAGTGTGATTGGCCGCTACTACGCAATGGATCGAGATCGGCGTTGGGAGCGCACTCAAGTTGCCTGGAAAACATTAGTGAGTGATAGTGGTGTACACGCAGATAACGCACGTGCTGCAATCAAAACCTCTTATGAAAAAGAAATCTACGATGAATTTATTGAGCCTACTGTTATCACTGATACTTGCCGGATAGAAGCTGATGATGAAGTTATCTTTTTTAATTTTAGAAACGACCGACCGAGACAACTAGGTGCTGCCTTAGCTGAACCTGAATTCAATGAATTTGATCGTGGTAAGCATCAAGCAGTGAGTATGTGTACGATGACAGTCTTTCATTCGTCTTTTTGTAGCCCTGTAGCTTTTGCGTCTGAATACCCAAGAGTGTCCCTCGCAGAAGTTGTGAGTAACATGAGTTTGAGACAGTTACATTGTGCAGAAACTGAAAAATATCCCCATGTTACTTTTTTCGTTAATGGCGGCCAAGAAACACCTTATCCAGGTGAAGATAGGATTATGGTGCCTTCACCTAAGGTAGCTACTTACGATTTAAAACCAGAAATGAGTGCTAGAGAGGTTGCGGATGAAGTCATTAAGTCTATTGAAGAAGGGGTTCACAGCTTAATTATTGTCAACTTTGCCAATGGCGATATGGTTGGTCATACAGCAGTGCAACCGGCAATTATTAAAGCGTTGGAAGTCATGGATAAAGAAGTTGGCAGAGTATTAAGTGCCGCTACGAGTGAGCAAGTAAACGTATTACTGACTTCTGATCATGGTAACTGTGATGAGATGTATGATGCTTTGACTGGTGACCCACATACGCAACACACTACTAACCCAGTTCCATGTATGGTTATACATCACAGTGAGAGTGTTATTAAACTTGCCAAAGGAAAAGGATTGGGCTCTGTTACACCAACAATTTTAGATTTGATGAATATTCCAATTCCCGACACTATGGAAGAAGAATCTTTAATTTTATAAAAGAAATTTATCTAACTAATCAAACGGATTCCACCACTTTTTCTTTTTTTTCTCTTGTTCTTGGACTTCGTCGTATGTAGGCTGCGAAGCTAGATATTCATCTTCCGTTGGAGGGACGTAGTTTTCATCGAGTATTTTTGCAACCTCTGATTCGTGTTCTGAACCTTCAAGTTCTGTAGAAGCTGCTATAGTTTTTAAGGCATTAACGACCTGTCCGGCCGAAGCTGATCTTCGTATTGGAATAGTTGTGTTATTGCCAGTTTGTGAACTCTCATATTTGCGTTTTAGTGCAAATCTTAGGTCGGGGGAGAAAGCTTGCCAAGGGTCTGCGATTACGGTTTTTCTAACTATTTCACTGCTGCTTACTTCTAATTCAACTTGCCCAAATAGTAAAAGTCCACGTCCTGAATTCTCTACAGTTAACCCTTTTCTTGATATAGAAAAAGCAACATCAATACACTTCTTTGCTCGTTGGTCTATGCTTTTGGAATTGCCCGCAAGAAGACATAAGTTACGAATATAGTCTATGCTTGTATCGGTAATATCAACAGATCTTGCGTCAATCGCTCCTTTGACCTCATTGATTGCACGCCTTTCTTCGGCAGATAATCCTGCTTTGCCTCCACCTTCTTGATATATAACAATTGGTTTTTGATAGGGTTTATAACTTGGTTCGCTAGATTTGCTTTGTGCGCAAAGCTTAGTAATTTGTTCCTGACTAAAGCCCTTATCTAAATAAAATTGAATAGTTTCAGCTGTGCAGGCGCTAATTGACTCAATAGGTATAGCAAATAAGATAAGAAGTAGTAGTGTTTTATACATTTGGATTTGTTATGTTTTTTTGTATGACATAGATATTGCACTAAAGTTTAGAGTGTTTCGAAGGTATACACAATTTTATTATATAAATCCCATAAAAAAAGCAGGCATCCGAAGATGCCTGCTTTTATGACTGTAGAACTAAATGCTTAACTTAGAACCATTGAACGATACCAAAAGCAATCATTTCTAAGTCTTCTCCAACAGCTACACCCGCAGGGCTGATACCGAAGTCATAATTTGCATTATCTTCGTTATCTACTTCTGAGTATGTTACACGTAGCTCTGTACCAGCAGGCATTGTGTAGAACAGGCCAACGTTGAATGCAGTTGCATCAGTGTCGTCTTCAGATACACCGTTACATACTCCACCGTCACAATCAAACTCATCAGCATCCATATATGAGAAACGGAAATCGAAGCCGTTACCAAAGTTTTGAATACCAGAAACCATCCAAGCACTTCGTTCTAAGTCTACATCACCACCTAAAACGCCGTCTTGACCAGCACAGTCTTCATGCTCATATTCCAAATCTTCATACATCGCCGAGAAACGTGTGAACATGCCGTTACCCCATTGCTTAATATAACGGCCTGCTAAACGCCATGATGAATCGTCAGAATCCGAACAACCAAAGTCAACAGCTGCCCACTCGTCATGTATTTCATAGGTCGCAGCAAACCACACATTATCACCATTAGCTAGTGTGTTCTCATACGCTACGCCTGTAGACCATATGCGTGGATCAAGTTCTTGTGTGTCTCCATTTCCATCGACGATTGAAATATCGTTACCGCCAGAGAAATACTGGAAACCAGGATCTTGTTGAGCATTGGTAGTCGCTATACGGAAATGGAAGCCGTTAAGATTTGGACTCCAGTACTGTAGGATACCATTTTGACGTCGGTTAAAAGCGTTGTTTTCAGAACCAAATCCACCATTGAATGGTGTTGCTGGAGAATCATCATCATCTCCAAAATTAGTTGCACCACCAAAACCGCCGCCATTATCAAAGCCGAAGCCACCATTGAAGAAGCGAGTACCGTAGCCTACTGAACCCATGATTGATGTATGAGAGTCAGCACCAGCATCATAAAATGGATCTACCCATTGTGCGACCATTTCATTATGTGGTAGTAGCCACTGACCAATCATGAACTCACCAAATGCGCCACTTAAGCTGATTTTAGAGTTACGATTACAGAAGTCGTTGTAGCCAAAGAAGCCAGATCCACCAAAGCGGTTGTGAAATGTAAATTGCTCACAACGGAAGTTAGCTTTAATTGCCTGACCACCCATAGACATACCAGTATCAATACTTGCTGAGAAACCAATGTTTGCAGCATTGTTACTGATACGCTGGATGTCACGATCGTCATTATCGACAAATTCATATGACCAGTTTTGCCAGCCATAAATTGTCCAGTCTGAGTTTGCATTTCCACCAGAAACACCACCAGCAGTTGCTGCTAAAGGTGCTGCTGCTAGGCTTAATGCTAACGCAGATCCTAATAGTTTAGTTTTCATTGAGACTCCTCTCATTATTTAAGTTAAATGTACTCGAGTATTGCTTGGTATGGATGTCGTAGTGGTTGTGGCTCATAATGCAACCGCATCCCCCCCTTCCTTAATAAATCCATTCAGTAATGGTTTCAGTACTCTTATCCCTGTGTACTAACTTATGTGATGATTAAACAACACATAGGCTGACCAATGCCTATCAAGCGTTGCAATCCTACCACAAGCATTTTGCAAGATACCAACAAAAATTGAATGTTTTGTTGTATAAGAGCAACACTAAAGAAATGCATATAAGCTTATGAATCTATGACTAAATTAAGGTCTTATACATTAGAAAATTCTAATATATAGTATTATATAAATAGTACTCATAATCTTAATTCTCCAGACAGTTAATCTAGAATCAAATTGTTGCATATATACAACAATAGTATTTTTTATGGTCCAGAGTGGAGAGTTCTTGCTCGGGTAAGTTGTACTAAATTATCCGGCGATATCACCGCTTTGTCGTAATTGAATTAAAAAATAGTATTTTCAATCATATAGTTAGGTGAAATTTACCAACTTTATAAGAATGACATTCAATCTAACAATCGCGTTAATAGTTTTAGTCTTGAGCATTGCTTGGGCTATGTGGGGCTGGGTTAAAAGATAATCTTCAAGTCAGGTCTTTTCTTGCTATGAATTTGATAGGGACTTGATCAGAAAATTCTTTGTCATTTATAAGCTCAATTGATAATTGACCTTCATGATTTGTTAATTTTAGTTGTTTTAAGTCAGGATAGCGCGTTGCCAGATACGCACAGGATATAGCAAGAGCTGCTTCATTATCTTCATCTAACGCCATAGCTAATTGGTTGGCCATAAACACAGCCTTTTCTTGAGGGCTTGGTGACGAGATAAATTTCCCTGCGAAATATATTCCCGAAGTGAGTTTTTTTTCAGCTTTTTCTAGGTCGTGTATCTGCTTATTTGTAAGTTCACGGTCGCGAAAATACTCCAGTACTTTACTAGAATTGAGAGACACAATGAAAGGAGTGTTATTTGTTTTGCTAGTCATGCTGCTTAGTTAGTTCCATGTTTAATAGGACAATAATGTCATTACGTAACTTTCTAACAACACTAGTTATTAGGTCAGCCATGTCATCAGAATCACTCAGGCTGTTTAAGCTAGCTAGATTAAGCAACATTTCAGTGATGCTATTTTTATTTCGTTTAGTATCAAGCGACAAAGTGCTTATCTCCAGTAAACACAAGATACTATTAACAAATAGTGAGGATAATGAAAGTTTATAAGTTGCGTCATCATCAATGTAAGTGGCTTTTATACACTGAAGAGTCGCATAATAGTAAGAACCTGACTCAGAATGCTCAAAATCGAACAACGGTGAATATAACTGTTTAAGCCTAGAGATATGTCTTTTGCTTATTGAGTTTTGGAGAGTGGGGAATTGCATGCTCTCTTCTAGGATTAGTAAAGTTTCCTCTAGTTGCAATAAAGCTATGGATGTTTTTGATAACGACATGTAAGGGCCGGTAATTTGAATAAAAGATATATTTATATATTACTTGTGGTTACTGGAATT
>JANQKJ010000320.1 GCA_028281205.1 Gammaproteobacteria bacterium | reverse complement strand
GTTAAACCAAGAACTAGGATTAACTGTATTATTAGTTGAACAAAAATTACCTTTCGCTCGGCGCGTCGCGTCCAATTTTTGTATTTTGGAAAAAGGTAGAAATGTTGCACAGGGTGCAATGAATACACTTGATAACAAATTGATTGATCGTTACTTAAAAGTATAAGAATTATGATAGGAGAAAATTATGTACTCTAAATTAGCAAGCGCAGTGGGCTTCTCAGTGATTGCAACTTTGGCTGCACCTGTTTTTGCACACCCCGGACATACTTCAATTCCTCATATTCATGGTGCTTTAGAATTAGTATTAGCGATAGTTGTCGCTATAATTGTGTATCGAATACTTAAAAATTAATTCCAGAGCATGGTTGCTGCATTGACACCTCAACAGCAAATTGGCTGGGAAGCCAATTTAAAATTATCGTTTGCGCGTCGTCAGCAAAAAACTGTTTTGACAGGCAAAAAACATAATGGCCCTTTGATGGTGCAAAAACCTTTTTATCCTGAAAATAATGGTTGTTGCCATGTTTACCTAATTCACCCACCGGGAGGCATTGTAGGCGGAGATCTAATCAAACTGTCTACATACTTAGACGAAGACGCACATGCACTTATTACAACTCCAGGCGCAACAAAATTTTATCGCAGCATTGGTCCCATTGCGACTCAAAGCCAAACAATCTATTTGGAAGATAATGCCACGTTAGAGTGGTTACCACAGGAAACCGTATATTTTAATGATTGTAATGCCAACGCAAGTACAAAAATTCATCTAAAAGATAATAATCGTTTTTTTGCCTGGGAAATCCAGTGTCTTGGACTGCCAGCACAAAAAGAATTCCTTACTTCTGGGCAATGCGTACAAAAACTTGAAGTTTGGCAAAATAATACTCCAGTTTTATTAGAAACAAACAGGTTAAATAGTAACGACATATTGCTAGATGCAGACTGGGGATTACAAGGATATAAAGCATTAGGTACTTTTATCGCAAGTGATAAATATACTAAAGCTAACCAAGAACAAGTCATGGGGATAATACAGCAACGTGATGATTTGATAGCATCTTGTACACGTATTAATGATTTATTTATCGTTCGCGCTATGAGCACTTACGCAGAAAAAATCAAACTACTTTTTACTACTTTATGGCATACACTGAGACCACAAATTCTTGACATAGAGTCTAGCTCACCAAGAATATGGCATACATAAATTTTATAGGATGTAAGCATGGAACTATCACCCAGAGAAAAAGATAAGTTACTTTTATTTACAGCCGGCTTGCTTGCAGAACGCAGAAAAAATAAAGGTATAAAATTAAATTACCCTGAGACGATTGCATACATATCATGTGCCATATTGGAAGGTGCACGCGAAGGAAAATTAGTTTCTGAACTCATGGAAGAAGGAAGAAATTTACTTACTCAAGATGATGTCATGGATGGCATAGCAGCGATGGTACATGAAGTCCAAGTTGAGGCGACTTTCCCAGATGGAACTAAACTAGTCACTATTCATAACCCTATTACTTAATTGGAAAAACTATGATCCCCGGCGAACTCATTGCACAATCTGGTGATATAGAAATCAACCAAGATAGAAAAACGCTTACAATTACCGTTGCCAACACCGGCGACCGACCTATCCAAGTCGGTTCTCATTATCATTTTTATGAAACTAATTCAGCATTGGATTTTGATCGTGATAAAACACTTGGTATGCGTTTAGACATTGCTGCAGGTACTGCAGTACGTTTCGAGCCTGGCCAACAACGTACAGTTGAGTTAGTCGAAGTAAGTGGCAGTAAAACCATTTATGGCTTTAATGCTAAAGTCATGGGAAAGGTAGAATAAGATTATGAGTAAAATTAGCAGACAGGCTTATGCCGAAATGTTTGGTCCTACAGTGGGCGACAAGGTCCGCTTAGGTGACACAGATTTATTTATTGAAGTAGAAAAAGATTTTGCCACTTATGGCGAAGAAGTTAAATTTGGTGGAGGTAAAGTTATTCGCGACGGCATGGGGCAAAGTCAGCTTTGTTCAAAAGATGTCGTCGATACCATTATTACTAATGCTTTAATTCTGGATCATTGGGGCATTGTTAAAGCTGACATTGGCATTAAGAATGGCAAAATTGTAGGTATTGGCAAAGCTGGCAATCCGGATATTCAACCTGATGTAGACATCGCTATCGGCCCAGGTACAGAAGCCATTGCTGGTGAGGGACAAATTGTTACTGCCGGCGGTATTGATGCTCATATTCACTTTATATGTCCGCAACAAATTGAAGAAGCATTAATGTCGGGCGTTACCACCATGCTGGGGGGAGGCACGGGTCCTGCCACAGGGACTAACGCAACAACATGCACACCAGGACCATGGAATATTCACCGCATGTTAGAATCTGCCGACGCATTTGCCATGAACTTGGGTTTTCTCGGTAAGGGTAATGCCAGCCTGCCCGCTGCGCTAGAAGAACAAGTTACCGCTGGTGCCATGGGCTTAAAATTACATGAAGATTGGGGGACTACCCCAGCGTCAATTGATAATTGTTTAAATATTGCTGAAAAATTTGACATCCAAGTTGCCATACATACAGATACGCTTAATGAGTCTGGTTTTGTAGAAGACACCATCGCTGCTTTCAAAGGTCGCGCTATCCATACTTATCATACCGAGGGGGCTGGTGGTGGACATGCACCCGATATTATTCGCGCATGTGGTGAAGCAAATGTACTTCCTTCAAGCACTAACCCCACACGCCCTTATACTGTCAATACAATTGATGAGCATCTAGATATGTTAATGGTCTGCCATCACCTGGATACAAAAATTCCCGAAGATATTGCTTTCGCAGAATCAAGAATTCGCAAAGAAACCATCGCTGCTGAAGATATTCTCCACGACTTGGGAGCTTTCAGTATGATTGCATCTGACTCCCAAGCTATGGGACGTGTCGGTGAAGTAATATGCCGCACCTGGCAAACAGCAGATAAAATGAAAAAACAATTCGGTGCACTAAGTGAAGACAGCGAACAAAATGATAATGAGCGCGCCAAACGTTATATTGCTAAATATACTATCAACCCGGCCATCACTCATGGAATTTCAAACCAAGTTGGGTCTATAGAAGTAGGCAAACTTGCTGACTTGGTTTTATGGAAGCCTGCATTCTTTGGTGCCAAACCTTCACTTATTATAAAAGGTGGCTTCATAGCGGCTGCACCTATGGGCGATCCAAATGCATCAATTCCAACACCTCAACCAGTACATTACCGTTATATGTTTGGCGCCTATGATAAAGCTAATTATCAAACCAGCTATACATTTGTATCCCAAGCAGCATTAGATAATGATATCGCTAATTCACTCTCACTTAAGAAACAATGTATAGCTGTTAATAACACACGCAGTATTAGAAAGTCTGATCTGATCAATAATACTTACCAGCCAAATATTGAAGTCGACCCTCAGACCTATGAAGTTCGCGCAGATGGAAAACTACTTACCTGCGAACCTGCTAAGGTCGTGTCGCTAGCACAAAGATATTTTCTTTTTTAAACTCGGCATGCTTAAATTCACAAGCAAAATTAATTCTCATGTAGAAACAAAATTAAGCTTAACCCTACCTTTTGAGTTAAGACAAAAAGCTCGCTTGCGCACACAGCTTGATAGCGGCCAAGAAGCAGGTTTATTTTTAGAACGCGGACATGTATTACGCGCAGGAGATCAACTAAAAGCTGAGACAGGTGAAGTAGTCACAATCATTTCTGCCAATGAAGATGTAAGTACAGTAACATCCGATGACCCTCATTTACTAATGCGTGCAAGTTACCATTTAGGTAATCGTCATGTGCCACTAGAAATTAAACCTGCCTATTTACGCTACCAATATGATCATGTCCTGAATGAAATGATCGAGCACTTACAGCTGACTATTAAGCAAGAGTCGGCACCGTTTGAGCCAGAACCAGGTGCTTATAGCCACAGCCATCATTCGCATGCACATGAATAATTTATCTTTAATACAACTACTGAGATTGTGCAGCCCTACACTTCCAATTGGTAGTTATGCTTACTCTCAAGGCTTAGAAACTGCCTGCCACAATGAATATGTTACCGACCAGGATACCTTGCTCAACTGGATTGAAGGTTTACTCACGCACAGTATTCAATATATAGATATTCCAATATTTTCACGCCTGTATGACGCACATCTTAATAATAAACAGGAAGATATAAATTATTGGAATAATTATGTACTCGCCAGTAGAGAAACCAGTGAATTATTACTAGAAGATACGCAAATGGGAGGTGCTTTAGCCAGACTGCTTATTAGTTTAGGTATTGAAGAATCTATTTTGTGGAAAAAACATCCATGTTCTTTATTAACTACCTTTAGCCTCGCCTGTGCAAAGTGGAATATCGACAAAAATACTGCGGCACATGGCCTGGTTTGGACATGGTGTGAAAATCAAGTCAGTATTGGTATTAAACTCATTCCGCTTGGCCAAACTCAAGGGCAAATTATTTTATCTGATTTAATGCCCGTAATAGAAACTGCCGTAGCCAGTGGACTGACAATTGAGGATGATAAAATTGGTATCACATGTCCCGGGGCAATCATAGCCAGCATGCAACATGAACAACAATATACTCGCCTGTTTCGATCGTAAACTTTATTAATCTATTATGACTACAGAAAAACAAGTACTAAGAATTGGTGTCGGTGGACCAGTAGGTTCTGGTAAAACCGCCTTACTCAGATTGTTATGCATGCATATGCGTGATGACTACCACATTGCAGCAGTAACAAATGATATTTACACTCGCGAGGATGCAGACTTTTTGATTCGGCATCAAGCATTAGAACAAGATAGAATTGTGGGTGTAGAAACCGGAGGCTGTCCACACACGGCCATCCGCGAAGATGCATCAATGAATTTATCCGCAGTTGAAGGGCTATGTGATAAATTTGGTAACTTAGATTTTGTGTTTATTGAAAGCGGCGGCGATAATTTAAGCGCAACATTCAGCCCAGAATTATCTGATTTAACTATTTACGTAATTGATGTAGCTGCAGGTGAGAAAATTCCACGCAAAGGTGGCCCTGGAATAACAAAATCAGACTTACTAATTATTAATAAGATTGATCTAGCACCTATGGTTGGCACTTCATTGGAAGTAATGGAACGCGATGCAAAAAAAATGCGCGGCGAAAAACCATTTTTATTTACAAACTTAAAAGAAGAGCAAGGACTTGATAAAGTAATCGACTTTATCAAGCAACATGGAATGGTATAAAGGCGATTAGAACTCGGAACATTTGCTCAGGATTTATCTGAGCCTGGCATATTTTCAACACGCATCATTTCTAAAGTACTTGGATATTCAGACTCATCAAATTCATACATCAGTGATTCCCGGTAATATTCAACCACTTTATTCACGCTACCAATAAGCTCTTGAGTAGATAAATTTCTAGACTCTTTCTGCTTGTCTAAAAAATCAAGAATCAGCTGCTCAAAAGTATTTTTACCAAAGTATTCCATATGAATGCTTAACTTAGTCTATACTAAGTTCAGATAATACTCGCATTAATTAATGATTTATGACCAAATGTCATTTAAATTTGAGCGCTCATACCGATTTAATTCGCTAGAATTGCACCAGGCACCTGACTATCTGATTTATTATGTAATGTTAGAATCAAGTCCGTTTCCGAATCAGTTAAGCCACAAGCCTCTCTGATCTCTTCCTTACTGCAGCCACGCTTTGCTAACACTATTGCAGTTGAATAAGGCATTTCCGGCTCCAAGGCTTCAGGCCTTAAATCCATAGTTGCATTCATTTGATCAATTTTATTTTCAAGTTCTTGTATGTGCTGCTTCATCATTTGGCATTGATCTAGCGCCATCGCATAATCTGACTTCAGTCCATCAATTTGATTCTCTACTGGAGATTGCTTCTTAAAAAATTTTAAAATAACTTTTTCTAGCAAAGAACTTTTTTTAGTAAAAATATCTTCATCTGTAATTGTATAATTCATCATTTATCCTTTATGCAAAATCGTCAATGACATTCCCGTCATCCGCAGCAGGTTTGTGCGTGTCTTTATCCTTATCCTGTTTCTTTTTCTGTTTCTGATTGTTGCGATTTGATTCGTATCTTAATCTTGCGACAGACGGCGAAACTGGTTTAATACGGTTGTTGTCCATTGGCATGCTCTCATTAAGTCACACACCCCACAAATACTTGTTATTTCTAGACTCATTTTACTCAACATCATTATTTTATATTATCAAAACTATTTTCCACTCTAGCGCGTATTGTCATGAGCGCTTTTCCATGTATTTGAGAAACGCGTGATTCACTCACGCCTAATACTTCTCCTATTTCTCTTAAATTCATTTGCTCTTCATAATAAAACGACATTACCAACCGCTCTCTCTCTGGAAGATCATCTATAATTCCTTCTAATGCTGACGCCAATTCTTCTCTCTTATATATTGTTTCCGGTTGAACCTTGGTGGCCATACTTCCATTGTAATCTTGTTCAATCTCACCATCATCGACACTAAATATTTTCGAAACAGAAGCATTCCTCAAAATCTGATTAAATTCCTCTAGTGATACTCCCATTTCTTTAGCAATTTCACTATCCGAGGCAGTACCCAATTTCCTATCTTCAATTTTTTTTATTGCCTGATTCATTTCACGTGCTTTCCTATGCACTGACCTGGGCGTCCAATCGCCAAGTCTAATTTCATCAAGCATTGCACCACGTATACGAATACCGGCATAAGTTTCAAAACTGGCACCTTGAGTTGAATCAAAATTTTTCGCTGCTTCAAGCAAACCCAGCATGCCTGACTGAATCAAATCATCTACTTGAACAGAATCAGGCAGACGACCTTTTAAATGGTATGCGACTCTTTTTACTAATGGTGCATGTCTTATAACAAGATCATCCTCAGATGCTTCTTGCTGTACATTTATGTACATAGTATGAGCATTCATCCTTGACTTCCCTTTATGATTTTATTATCCAATTTTTTTAGTTAAGTTGTACTAATTGCTCTGCGAAAAACTCTAAATTCCCTGAAGAATTCTCTTCTGATTTCTTACTATTAATCTTCTTTGCTATATCCTTAAATGCTTGCGCGGATCTTGAACGCGGATAGGCAGTTGTCACAGCTAATTGACGCTTCACTGCTTTCTTCAAATAGCTATCCTCCGGTATTGAACCTAAATAATTAACTGATACATCAAGGTACTTATTAATTACTTTAAGAATTTGATTAAATAACATCTCACCGTGGGCCTTTGATTCAACCTGATTTGAGATAATATTGACTTTATGTACTGAATAATCTTTGCTTAATACTTTAATCAACGCATAAGCATCTGCAATTGAGGCTGGCTCATCGCATACAACTACAATCACTTCACCTGCTGCTCGCGCAAAGTGCACAACACTGTCACTAATACCTGCAGCCGTATCAATTAGCATGATATCCAGGTCATCTCCTAACTCGCTGAACGCTGAAATTAAACCACTCTGTTCCAAACTATTTAGGTTAGCCATTCTTTTCACGCCAGATGATGCTGGTACGATCTTAATATTATCTGGGCCATCCACTAAAATATCTTTTAATGAACATTGGTTTTCCAGTACATGTAGTAAATTCTTTTCAGGATTAAGCCCTAAAACCACATCTACATTGGCTAAACCAAAATCTGCATCTAACAACATTACGCGTTTATTTAGCTTGGATAGACTAGTTGCTAAATTGATGGAAATATTTGTTTTACCAACACCACCCTTACCCCCTGTAATGGCAATGCATCGTACTTTATGTTCTGCAACTGGTAGTTGTGCTGCGTTCATTATGTTTTCTCTTAACGTTGATACATTATTCAGACAATCCATTTCCATTTATTCCTTCTATTAGCAATCCATCATTGGAAGCAAAAATTTCTTCATACGTTTGACCATCAATTGCCCGTTGAATTAACGAAGATGGCTCAATACTAGAAATATCTTCTGGAACCTGTTGTCCAAAAGTTTCAAAATACACAGGCAAGTCATCCTCAATTGACACTGTCAGCACATTGCCGAGCTGCGATGACTCATCTGTTTTAGTAATGACACAACCATTAGGCGCACATTTTTTAAACCCATCAACAATTTCTTTTAAGTTATGAAGTTGTGTATTAGCGCTCATCAGCAATAGCTTATGTACATTTATTTCGCTTTTGTCCAAGCTATTGACAAATTTTTCGATTTCTTCACCTGGTTCAATCATTCCAGCAGTATCTATTAGTACTAATTTTTTACTGTTTATAATTTTTATAATGCTATGTAGATTTTCAGAACCATCAAATCGGTATACTGGAATATTGAGAATTTTCCCGTAGGTGTCCAATTGACTAAAACTACCTACACGCTTATCGTCCAGGTTAATAAATACAACATCATCTGAACCATTTTGTATTACATATTTAGTTGCAATTTTTGCAAGTGTTGTGGTCTTGCCTACGCCTGTTCTTCCTAATGCCATGACTACACCGCCATGTACTTGAACATCTGTAGCAGGTGTTTTAACTCCACATGTCAACAACTCGATAACATTTCTCCATGCGGTTTCTCTATTTGAAATATCGCTGATATTAGTCATCACCTGTTTACTTAATCCAACACCAAATCCTGCATTTACCAATCTTGAGATAAGAGAGATGCCAATAGGATTATTTTTTCCCCACTGCTCCCAATCTAGTAATTTTGTCTGACAGCCAAGCACATCTTTAAGGTCACCCAGTTCTTCTTGAATTTGCATGATGGAGTTCATTTCATCTGGTAATTTACTGGTCATATAATCAGTAAAATCATCACGCAATTGAGTGACTTGATTTTGTAATACTGTAAAATTCACACTACGCGCACGTTGCTGCTCCAAGTATTTTTCTTCTATAGATTTATGTAGCGCATCAATTTTATTATTCAAAATATCGTAAATTTTGTTTGTCTCTGTATTATTGTCCGCTTGCAATTGCATCATGCTCTGATTAATTGCTTCCATATGCTGGGATAAATGCTTCTCCAGCATCTTGTCCATACCATCAATGAGTTCGCCGGCAATTTTTTCATTACCTTGCTGCAAAATAGCAGTATTGGATTCTACTGAGAGCTGATTCTGTTCCGTCAATTTTTGTTCAAGTACGCTTGCATCAAAATCTAGAGCGGCAATAATTTCCACACCATGACGACTTTTTTCCGTCGAAAGAATGACAGCATCAGGCCCCAGCTCTTCACGTACCTTCTGAATTGCATCATGAATTGATTTTTCTTTAATACGTTTAATTTCCATTACTTAACTCCGTACTATTAGCTTTAAGTGCTAGTTATACTGTTGCGCCAATCAAATTGGATGTGTCTTCTTGAGTATCATTGCCTACATTTGCAACGATTTTTATTTGTTTAGATTCAGGGATTTCCTCATACGCAATTACATGTAAATCAGTGACTGTGTTGGAAAATAGTCGTGAAAGCATGGTTCTGAGGCTTTTTGACACCACTAACACAGCCGGCAATCCTATTGCTTGCAGTTTTTGTGCTGACTCTTTCACACCAAGTTGCAGTTTCTCGGCTAGCCCTGGTTCAATCATCAAATATCCGTCGTTATTTCCTTGTATAGACTTTTGCAATAACTGTTCCAGTTTTGAATCGATAGTGAAAACCGACAATTCTGGCCGCATCCCATTGATTCCTTGGACAATCATTCGACGTAATGCCACACGTACCGTACTTGTTAAAGCGTCAGCATCTTGACTAGTATTTGCCGCATCCAACAAGGTTTCAGAAATAGTTCTGATATCACGGATGGAAACACCCTCTTGCAGCAGGTTCTGTAAAACTTTGGTAATAGTGCCAATAGGTAAAGCTTTAGGGACTAGATCTTCAACTAATTTAGGCGATTTCTCGCCTAGGTTGTCGAGTAGCATTTGCACTTCATCATAGCCAAGCATGGCGCTAGCATGATCGCGTAAAATTTTATTTATATGCGTAGCAATAACGGTAGCAGGATCAACCACGGTATAACCGTTACTTTGAGCATAATCTTTCTGGTTTGCTTCAATCCATACTGCATCCATGCCAAACGCAGGGTCTGTTGTTTTGATGCCCTTTAACTCACTGGAAGTAGACCCTGGGTTAATTGCCAGTTCTCGGTCGGGATAAATCTCTCCTTCGCCCTCATTAACACCAAGCAAAGTAATTCGATAACTATTAGGGTTAAGATCTAAGTTATCTCTAATATGAACCGGCTGGATAAGAAAACCCAGCTCTTGGGAAAGTTTCTTACGCACACCTTTAATTCTTCCCATTAATTGACCATTCTGCTTACGATCGACAAGAGGTATTAACTTATAACCAACTTCCAAACCTATTTTGTCTACCGATTGCATATCCTCCCAACCAATATCCGCTGTTTCCTCTTTAGGAGCCGGTTTATCTAACTCTTCTTCGACTTCAACAGGTTGACGTGACTGCTTTATATTCAGCCAATAAGCAGCACCACCCGCTATTGCTGCTAAAGTTAAGAATGCAATATTTGGCATACCTGGAATAACGCCAAGACCGCCCATAATGACTGCTGATACACCTAATGCACGCTTGTCATCAAACATTTGCGTTATGACATGACTGCTCATATCTTGTGATGAAGATACACGCGTGACAATGATCGCAGTTGCTGTAGATAGTAATAGTGATGGTATTTGCGCAACTAAGCCATCACCAACGGTTAACAACAAATAATTTTGTGTAGCGACTTCTAACGATAAACCATGTTGGGCCATACCAATAGTGAGACCACCAATGATATTAATGAAGACAATTAATATTCCTGCAATTGCGTCACCACGAACGAATTTACTGGCACCATCCATGGAACCATAAAAATCTGCTTCATTAGCAATTTCTTCACGCCGCAGTTTTGCTTGTTGCTGGTCAATAATCCCTGCATTTAAATCAGCATCAATCGCCATTTGTTTGCCTGGCATTGCATCCAGTGTGAAACGTGCACTCACTTCTGATACACGCCCTGCACCTTTTGTGACAACAACAAAATTTATGATAATTAGTATGGCAAACACCACAATACCAACCGCGTAGTTGCCACCTATTACAAAATCACCAAATGATTGTATTACTGAGCCAGCAGCATCGGAGCCAGTATGACCTTCTATTAACACCACACGTGTTGAAGCCACATTCAAGCCTAGGCGTAACATAGTGGCAATTAATAATACAGTTGGGAATACTGCAAAATCTAATGGGCGCAAGGTATAAATCGTAACTAAAATTACAATTAGCGATACTGTGATATTAAATGTAAACAACACATCCAAACCAAAAGGTGGAATAGGCACAATTAACATCATTAACATCATCACCAATAGGATTGGCGTACCAAGTCCATTTTTTATAAATGCCCTAATCATGTCTAGCGCGTTCATAATATTTAATAGTCCCTATATTCTTTAGGTATAGTTAAATCTGTTGGTGGTTTAGGATAATTCCCAGGCTTGGCATTCTTTAGCTGGAATACATATGCCAACACCTTGGCAACAGCGATATACAAATCAGATACCACTTCTTTCTCTACATCGGTAGTATGGTAAATAGCCCGCGCAAGCAATGGCGCAGTAAACACTGGAATATCATGGCTAGTGGCTATTTCTCTAATTTTCATTGCCATATTATCTACACCTTTAGCGACAACTATTGGTGCCGCGTCCTGATTGGTGTCATAACGCAATGCAACACTGTAATGTGTTGGATTAACAATCACTACATCTGCATTAGGTACTTCTTGCAGCATCTTACGTTGAGATAATTCACGTTGTAAGTTACGCGTACGCGCTTTTGATTCAGGATTACCTTCAGTCTCCTTGAATTCATCTTTAAGCTCTTGCAGACTCATTTTTAATTGTCGCTTGTGATTCCATAATTGATATGGCACATCAATACCAATAATCACAATTAAACCAATCGCTATGTATATATAACTGCTTAAAACAATTGCAATAGAATGAACGATTGCTTTGTCATGCTGCTCTCCAGCGAGCTGCAATATTTCACCTTGCTTAGCCAAAATAAACACATATGCGATAGATGCGATCAAAACAACTTTTAATATTGATTTAACAAGTTCAATCAAAGCATTGTGACCAAACATTCTCTTAAAGCCAGACAGTGGACTCAATTTAGAAATCTTAAAACCCATGGAAGACAGATTAAATGACCATCCCCCAATCAACACCGGACCACCAACAACCAATACTGTTAACATTGCAAATAGAAACACTAAGCTTCCTAATACTTCGCTAAAGGCTGCGCCCATCACATCTAGGATATAATCATTATTCAACATACTGCGCTGAGTAATTGAGTAGCTTGTATTAAATGCACTGGCAATAGATTGATGAATACCACTTAGCGAAAACAATAATAGAAATCCACCGCCAAGTGTTGCAATAGTAACGCTGAGTTCTCTGGAACGCGGAACTTGACCTTTTTTACGTGCATCAAGTAACCGCTTGGCACTCGGTTCTTCGGTTTTTTCTTGGTTGTCAGAATTATTTTCCGCCATAGCTCATCCAGTCAGTTAAAACAGTAAGCTCGCATACTCAATAGAGTCTTCAAGTATGTTTTGGAAAATTCGCATAGCCATAGGAATAGTTACTGCAATAGCAATAAATCCAAGCATCATAGTTAAAGGAAAACCTACCGAAAATATATTCATTTGCGGCGCGACCCGTGTCATTAAACCCATCGCAATATTAACTACCAATAGAGCTGTGACAGCCGGAATTGAAACCAACAAGGCACCAATGAACATGCGCGCACCCCATTCCGCGACTGCAAAAGCAGTATCTAACGATAAAAAGCTATGTATAGGTTGTAATGAAAAACTATCAATTAGAAGTTGTATTAGCGCGATATGACCATTCAGAGCCAAGAAATATAATGAAGCAAACACAGTCATAATTTGACTGACTACTGGAATCGTTACTCCATTAGCCGGGTCTGTCATAGAAGCGAAACCCAAGCCCATAGTTAAAGCAATATTTTCACCTGCAATAGTGATTGCACTAAATGCAACTTGCATAATCAAACCGATAATAAGACCTATCATCAGTTGCTGCATTAATAAAGTAATACCCTGCCAGCTAAGTGGGTCAACACCTGAAGGTGATTCAACCAATGGAACTAAAAATATGGTAATCGCAGCAGCAACCATTAATTTGATGTATACAGGAATATAGGAACTACCAATCAGAGGAGCAATCAGAAATAGCCCTGTTATCCTGGCAAAGGGCCACATGAAGTCACTTAAATAATTAATGATATAAGCGAATTGCATAAATTAACCAATAACGGATGGAATATTCAAAATCAATTGCTGGGTATAGTTTGTTAGCGTGGCTAACAACCATGGTCCTGCAAATACCAGTGTTAAAAACAATGCAAACAACTTGGGTATAAAACTCAATGTCATTTCATTAATTTGCGTTGCAGCCTGAAACATACCAATCACTAAACCCACAGCAAGTGCAACACCTAGCATTGGAGCCGCAACAAGTACTGCGGTCCACATGGCATTTTGGGTTAAATCTAATACGGCTTCTGGACTCATAATAATTCTTCTTTATAGGAAACTAGAGGCGAGACTGCCAACTATCATCGACCAACCATCAACCATAACAAACAACATTATTTTAAATGGCAGCGAGATAATAAGTGGTGATAACATCATCATCCCCATCGACATCAAAACACTGGCAACTACCAAATCAATAATCAAAAATGGTAGAAATATTAAAAAGCCAATCTGAAAAGCAGTTTTTAATTCACTAGTAATGAATGATGGCATTAACACAGTTAATGGAACATTCTCAGGCCCATCGATCCCTTCGATCCCTGACATTTCAATAAACATAGAAATATCGTCTTCACGTGTTTGTGCCATCATGAAGTCCATGATTGAGTTTTTGGATACTTCAATTGCTTCAGCAGCAGAAATATCTTCTGTATAATACGGTTGTGCTGCATTGATATTAATGTCGTGCAATACAGGTGACATAACAAACACAGTAATAAATAAAGCCAGTCCGAGAAGAATTTGATTAGAAGGTGTTTGCGCAGTACCTAATGCTTGTCTAAGTATTGCCAATACAATAATCACACGAGTAAAAGATGTCATCATTAATAATGCTGCCGGCAAAAATGTTAATGCAGTCATTAACACTAATGCTTGAATACTTAGTGAATACTTTTGGTCTCCATCAATGGTTGTCTCTACAGTTAATGCTTCTAATCCAGGCGCAGCAAATGCATTAGAAGTAAAAAGCAATAATATTAAAGCTAGTAAATTTTTCATAAGTCCTTCTTGCCGAGGATTTTTTCTATTTGTTGACCAAAACTAGAAGGTTGAATATCTTGATCGTCAGTAGTGGCCATCTCATCCTGACTGAACTGATGTAATTTTGTGATTCCTGAAGCTGAAACCCCTAATAATAAATTGACATCGCCAGCCTCCAATATAACTACTTTATCTTTTCCACCTAATGACAAACCCCCTATTACTCTTATTGTAGAATTAGCTTTAATAGATACTCCTGTGTACTTCTTAAAAACATTGACTAATAAGTAAAAGATACCCAAGACTATCGTGAGTGATACAACAACTTTAATTGCTTCCCAAGAGTAAGAACCTAAAGAATTATTTTGCATCACTTCCTGTGCTGCAACGATAGGTGCTAAGCCCGCTTGCAGAATCAAAACGGTGAATATTTTTGCTATAGAATTCACTGGCCTATAAACCACCAAATGACTGGACGCGTTTTTCTGCACTCACTATATCTGTTAATCGAATAGCAAATTTATTATCGACTACCACAACTTCACCACGGGCAACTAATGCGCCATTGACCAATACGTCCAGAGGCTCATCCACCATCCTTTCCAACTCGACAACTGAACCCTGCCCCAACTGAAGTAATTCCCTTAAATCCATTTTAGCCTTGCCTAGTTCCAGCGAGACTTGTACAGGAATATTTAAAATGACATCCAGATTTGGATTGTTATCTATACTTGCAGCTTCAAGAATTTTTTCATCTCCCATTTCTTGTTGTTTTGCTGCTGTATCTGCTCCTTGTTCTGCTTCGCTCATAATTCTTCCTTTAGTAACAATAGCTTTATTATTTTTTCATTTCCGATCTTATCCAGTGATTAACCTGAATAGCGGTTTGCCCATTTGACTCGCCCAACTGACCAGTAAGTATTGGTGTCTTGTCCACATAAATAGTGATGCTCTCAGGTTTTTGAATAGTTAAGGTATCGCCAACTTTTAACTCAACCAACTTATTAACAGGGATAACAACTCTACATAGCTCACCTACCAGTTCCATTGGAACTGATTGCATTTTTTCATAGAGCTTTGTTAACCATTTTTTATCACTTGCTTCTTTTATATTTTGAACAACACGTCTTAATTTATGCTTGACCTTGTCTAACATCTTGTATGGCACGGCTATCCTGATGATATTAATTTTTTCTCTGATTTTTACTTCAAAATTCATATTTACAATCAGTTCATCATGATCAAGATCATTAATAAGTCTTGGGTTAATCTCAGTTTTTTCATAAGCAAACTGATAATCATCTAGAAGCTTCCAACCTTCACGCATACTCCCCAATACATGCTCAAGTAATCTCTGACTTATACGTGACTCCGCATTGGTGAACTCTTCCTTCTCAACAATTTCTTCAAGCAATTCCTCTTCTTCATCAGCATCACTATCTTCGTCTTCATCTTTATCATCATCCTCTTTTACATCCTCATCTTTTATATCTTCATCAATTTCTGGTGCGCCAAAATAGCCTTCAATGACAGAGCCAATCAAACCATCATCAAAGCACACGAAAAAACTTCCTTTTAACTCTGGAACATTAATTTTTTTAATATCAATTGGAATACTTAATGAATGCACAAACTCACCAAATTTATTTACATGTGACTCTTGTGTTGTAATTTCAATTTTCTGCTGCAACATATTTTCAAGTTTGTCACGTAAATCAATGGCTGTTTTTTCATTGATAATCTGCAATGTAGGGAAATGTGACTGCTTAGTGTGTTCAGGCTGCTTAAAATCATAAGGCAACACCTGACCTTTATCATAAAGCTCTTCCTGAGTTGAAGACTCATTGCTGGCTTCACTTTTACCAGTCAAGTCATTCAATTCATCTTGAGATAAGATTTCTTCTTCAGACATAAATTATTGCGCCACAAATTTAGTGAAGTAGATATCTTCTATACCGTCTTTACCAGTTTTAGTTTTCATAGTAGCTTGTATTTGTTCCAATACCTTTTGACGCAGTACTTCTTTTCCTTCAACTGTTTCAATCTCATCACTTGTAGTATTACTTAAAGTCATTAATACATCGTTTCTGACGGCTGGCATGTGCAACTTTAAGTCTTCAATAACAGAATCCTCATAAGCCATAGCAACAATATAAACTTGCATATAATTCTTTTTCGATTTACCGCTGAAGTTCGCAACAAATGCCGGATGCAACTCGTGATAAATAGATGTTTTATCACTCATCATAGAGTCTTCATCAGCCATTTCTTCAACTATGACTTCTTCTGCAGCCATTTCTTCTTCCGTCATTTCATCACTTGAACCCATAAATAACATTGCGACTCCTGCACCAATGCTCAGCATGACCATACCCAATGAAATCAATATGATCATTTTTTTACTTAAGCCTTTTTTTGGCTCTTCATTGTTTTCTTCTTCGTTTTCTTGTTCGGTATTTTCTTCCGCCATTACTTCAACCCTCTATTAATATGATCACAGTTATGCATTGCACTAACAAATGCAAAGCATATGCCAATAAAATTTCTATTTATTTTTCAACAAGATAGCTAAATTAGATGAGGATTTGACGTGTTGATGCCAGACGAATGACAAGTGCTTGACGGATGTATTAGACACCCGTGTCGAATTTACGACGCAGCAATATGATTATTATGCAAAAGCTTCTAATAGATAATTATTTGTACTGTGATGATTACTATCTGCTACAGTCTGCATATCTGTTTGAGAATTTTGTTGGTCATTTTCGACACTATATTGCTCAGTAGCTTGATCATAACCATCCGCATGACCGCCACTACTTTGCTGTGAAACATTAGCATTTTGTAAATTCAATCCTTGCTGCTCCAGCATATCTTTCAGTCTAGGCATAAATGTTTCAATTGCATCTTTTGCCAATGCATTTTGTGTTGTGAATTGAATATTCAAACCATCCCTGTCTTGATCGATACTGATTTCTAATGCACCTAAATGCTCAGGCGATAACGCAATTCTCACATGGTTAGCATTATTATTTTTTGCCCAAGTAATCTGTTTTGCTAGTTCGTCACCATTTTTTACTTCGCTGCTGGAAGTCAATTGTAATGCTGATTTGTCTAGCGATAACGACTTATCACTGGCTGCAAGTGGATCAGACAAAAGTGGGTTTGCATGTAATTTATTATCTACAGCATTATTGGCTGTCAATGTTTTGATTTCTGCAGAGAAATCCTGAGTTTTATTAAATGAACTCATCAAGTCTAATTGGCTACCATTATTTTGATTGGTTTGATTTGCAAACCCAGACTTTTCACCACTAGAAATATTTTCATAAGATTGCAAGCTTATTGGAGATCGGTCATTCCTATAACTTGACTCATTTCGCTTTGTTTCGTCAAATTGATTAACATTATATATAGGCTTATTTGAAACACTTTCTTCAATAATATCTGTAGATATTGGCTGGGTCACATCTTTTGTATTATTTAGTTGTTGCGCATTCAATTGATTAACGACTTGATTTCTAAAATCCTGCTGCTTACTTTTATCATATTCGACATTGCTTTCATTTATATTAGACTTAGCTGATATATCACTCTTTACAGACAATACCTCATCTTCACTGATTACATTTGAATTTAGTGAATTATTATTCACCGGCGTTAGTTCCTCTGATAATTTTCCAGCGGATAAATTTTCACTAGGTTGCGGTGCATTTGTAGTTTGAATATTAGCTTGCACTAAATTTCTGTTATCAATACTGGCTGTTGAAATTTTCTGTGCAGTTTCATGGTTAGTTACTTGGTTAGTGTAATTAGCTGTAAATGTAGTTTTTTCTATATCAATATTATAATTATTAACGACCGAGCTAGACCTTGAGTTTTGTACCGGTCTATTATCTCTAACAGCAGTATTAGCAGGTTGAATTAGCTCCTTATCAATACCAGATGTTAATTGCTTAGCTACCGACTGACGATCAGAATTTTCATTTGATAATGAAAGACTTTTATCAGCTCCACTATTTATTACTGGAGCGGATAATGAAGAATTTTTATCAGGCTCACTATTCATTATTGGAGAATTTTGAGTATAAGCTGGCTGCTTGTCTTTGTGATTGATCGAGAGTGGATCAACAGTTGCCTGCTTTACTGAATTTAAATTTGTTTCAGCAGTTTCACGGACAGGTTTTCCTGCTTCTGGCAACGCAATTGGCACCATTGGGACAGCATTTGGATTAACTATGGGCTCAGCATACTCGCCATTAACAGAAATAGAAGCAGTTGCAGTTGATGTAAAATTGTGAGTAGTATTGGGCGTAATATCTGCTTGTAGAAGCTCACCTTGAATTTCAAAATCACCATTAGCTGTCAAAGGACGAGCAGTTAGCGATAATTGGCTAACATGAAATGATATTGGTGTATAAGAAGGCGGCAAACCCTGCCCATTAAACATGGCAAAATTTGCAGGTTTATTAGTATCTGCCAGGCTTTCAAAAATTCCGCTAAATTGTTGGTCCCCGCTTAAACTCAATCCTAAGCCATTGTTTTCTATGGAATTAACTGATTGGGTGGCAAATATATTGGTGATTTGACTAATTAAAGACTGCATCTTATCCATTGCTTAGTAATAACATTACTAAGACTGATGCACAGAGCAGGCCAACTTTTATTATTTACTCACTATTTAGTCTTGCGAGGATAGCGTGTAGCTTATATTTTCTTCTATTTGACGCTGGATATTTTTTTGTTGTTGATAATCATATAGTTTTTGATGACGATCTATCAATTGCTCTATTGATTTTATACTACTTCTAACTTGTTTTAATTTTTCAGCAACAATTAAAAAGTTTTTATTACTTTCGGTTAATTGCATATTTAGTT
>JANQKJ010000270.1 GCA_028281205.1 Gammaproteobacteria bacterium | reverse complement strand
AGCGGTCATCTATCTACTTGACGTCTATTATCCAGTCAGATATTACACCTGATTGAATGTAACCCTTAGATAATACTTTTATCTCAATACTACTTTTTCCAGACCGGAGATTGAGACTGGTTTCAAATGTGCCATCCCAGGGAACTTCTTGCTCTCGACCAAATGGTTCTTCGGCCTCTGAACGATGAAGCTCTTCATTATCAATTCGCACAATTTCTTCTACTAACTCTGTTTTAGTCCAGTCTGATGCCGAATCCAAATCATCATATGCAGTAGGATTATCAGGATTTCCAACGCGCACTAAAAATTCTACGTCATCAACCGGATAATAGATATTTGAGTGAGTAATTCTTACTAATGTTGGCTCTTCAGATTTTGGTGTATTAGGAATAGTTTCACAAAAGATGATTGATTCGCCACCCAATTCCCAATTCCAATGAGATTTATAGCTTACACGTTTTAAATCTTTCATCTAATACTATCTTTAATATATTAAACTGGTTTCGTCTCATACCGGCGCAAAAGAAGACATAGAACTAAACAATAATTCCTGAAATATTTCTAATTTCTTGTTGGATAGTATCTAAAAAGATTCGGAGTTTTTTAGATTGATGCTTTCCTGCAAGATAGGCCAAATTAATTGTCAAAGAAGGCGCACGCCATTTGGGTAGTATATCTAATAATATTCCCTGTTTAATCTCTTCTTCAATAAACCACTTTGGCATCACTGCTATACCTAGACCCATTATCGCTGCCTCTTTAAGTGCAAAAATATTGTTTGTTGAGAGTTTTAATGGTGGTTTTAACATATTGGTTTGACCATTTTTATGTATAAGAGGTATAGCTCCACCTTCAAAAGGATCAAAACCCACTAGGCTAAGATTCTGCGCAGCATTGATATTTCTAGGCATACCATTAGTCTTGATAAACTGATGTGAAGCCACAAGTAACCGCTCAACCTTTCCAAGCTCCCTAACCACTAGCGTATCATCTGATACTGGTCCGACTTTAATCCAACAATCACAACCTACTTCTGAAAATCGTATCTGGTCATCTTCCAACTGCCAGGAAAGAGAAACTAAAGGATGTTCAAGTTGAAACTGCCATGCTATTTTTGCTAAATACAATTGCCCAAGGGCAATTGGCGCGACGATTTTTAATTTACCCCTGATCTCATTTTTACTTGATAGATGTTTTTCTTCAAGATCATCCCACCTACTAATAAGTTGTCTAGCATCCGCAAGTAACTCTTTTCCAGTTTCAGTTAAAGCAAGTGAATGAGTAGTTCGTCGCATAAGTTGAGTACTAAGCCTATCTTCCAGTTCAGCTAATTGTCGGCTAACTGAAGGTTGAGATAGATCTAATTCTTTGGCGGCAGCACTAATGCTTCCGCTATCAGCGATCCGCACAAATGTCTCCAAAAGGGTAATACGATCTAGCGGTTTACTCATACGCAATATGTATAACAGATATTAATATTATTCGTCTACCAATTAATCATGAATTAGAGCAAAGTAGTCTCCAACGTTAATACACAATCAATGGAGAAGATTAATGAAAGACAATACTCAAAAAGTTGCAATCATTACTGGTACTAGCTCTGGTATAGGCGCTGACATCGCAAGAACTCTCGCGAGTGATGGATATGTACTAGTTATCACTGCTCGTCGTCGAGATAGAGGTGAAGCGTTAGAAGCAGAAATAAAAGCTTCTGGTAGTGAAGTTGTATTTATTCAGGCCGATTTAACAAAGGAAGAAGATATTAAATATGTACACGATTTTACGCTGCAAAAATTTGGTCGAATAGATCTAGCTGTAAATAATGCAGGCGTTCACCGCATGACATCAATCATTGATACAGAATTGGAAGACTATCAGGCGATAATGGATACTAATGTAAAAGCAGTTTGGCTTGGTATGAAATACCAAATACAAGCTATGCAGAATCAAGGTGGGGGATCGATTATTAATATCGCTTCAAATGTTGCGCATAACGGGGCAAAAAATATGGCAGTTTATGCTGCCAGTAAACACGCAGTATTAGGCTTGACTAAAGCTGCAGCTCTTGACCATGCTAACGAAAACATTCTTATTAATGCCGTGAGTCCTGGACCTACGCGTACAGAAATGTTTGATGGTGCAGTTAATGGTAACCAAGAAATGGAAGATGCAATTATTGACTGGGTACCATTGGGGAGAATTGGACTATCTCAAGATGTGGCAAATGCGGTGAGTTATATTGCTTCTGATAAGGCATCATTTATGACTGGGCATTCAATGGTTATTGATGGTGGAACATTAGCAGGTTTTAACTAGAAGTTATCTAGCCAATCAAACCATGTCTGCTTAGGATCGAAAGCGGTCATTAAAACTACACAAAAAATTAGACAGCCTATGATTTTATTAGACAATTAAATTTGGAAAGTTTGTCAATTATTGAAAACTGGAGCCGGCGAGAGGAGTCGAACCCCCGACCTACTGATTACAAGTCAGTTGCTCTACCAACTGAGCTACGCCGGCCCTACTTGTACGCTTTGTTTGGTATCTTAGGAAGATACCTGAGGATGTAACAGGGTGTGCAGTCTAGTTAAATCTGCTGCACCAATCAATGCTTTATAAGCACTTTGTCCCCAATATCAGCATGCGGTCATTTTTAACCAACATTTCTTCAATCACTTCGGGCTGTGCAGCACCGTTGTTGTGATTAAAATCCACCCAATACTCAGTAAATTCATCAAAGCGCACTTCCATTTGCGGGTCCAGATCCAGCTTGCGAACCTCAGCAATTTTGGCGCGTGCTGTTTTAAGTCTCTTAAACAGCCCAAGGGAGACAGCATACTTTTGTGGTGGCGCTAACCAAATATAAAACTCGGTAATGTTATTTTGTTTAAGAAATTCAACAGTTTTCTCTGCCGCCTCCTGGGACTCACGTGCTGGCAAGTATACCCAGTAGCTTTTAGGCCGACGTTCATTCACAGAACGCTGTTTGGCCTGAATACCGGAACCAAACAATTCTTCATACACTTCATTGCTTTTTTGTTCTTCTGTAAAAGGACCCAGAGAGAAACACTTTTCATTAGAGAAATTATTTTCTGCCTGTGAAGCTAAAGAGACTTGTTCATTTTCCAGAGCAGACTGCGAAAACTGAGTATCTTCTTCCTGCTCTCTCTCGGAGAGTAATTTAATCGGTTTGTAACCAGCCAATGTTTTAGGCTGCTGAAGTACCACTTCATCTGAATGGTATTGGCTTGCCCAATAATAAAAAGCCAAGTTAAGGAGAATTAAAAATAAAATAATGGTACGCATTTAATTGCCTTGCATCACTTGCAAACCTTCCAATATCAAATGGGGGCGCTCAATATAAGTAACATTTGCAAACGCGGCTAATTCTAACAAATGACTTGCCCCACCGGTAATGAGCACACTAGTTTGTTTACCGGTATTTTCAACCAATTGCTGAATAATTCCATTCAAGCCGTATTGCAGCATAAGAGCACAACCCGAATACACGGCTTGTTCAGTATTGTTGCATAATAGTCTGACAGCTTGATTTGCATCATTCATAGGAATACCAGTTGTTTTATTTGCCAAGCTATCAACCATTAAACTTACGCCTGGCATAATCAACCCTCCAGCATGCACACCAGAAGCATCAATCATGTCTACTGTGGTTGCTGTACCACAGTCTAACACTACCTTATCGCCCGAGACGCGATGATGTGCGCCAATCAAGGCAGCATAACGATCGGCCCCATAAGTATGCTCGTTGGTGTAACTCAATTTGACACCATAATTTTTTTGTTGCGAGCGGAAAAATGTCACTTCTCTGCTGGTAATTAGTTTAAGTTTGTTTACGAAGATCTGTTCGAATACAGGCCCGAGTACACTGACAGCATCAATCTGTTCAATACCTGCAAAATCGATAGCTTGTAATACTTCTTCAACACGCAATGTTGGATCTTCATTTGTGTATTGAAATGCTGACACCGTTTGCAAATTGACATCGGAAGCCAATGCCCATTTACAACGCGTATTACCAAAATCAATTAATAATTTCATGCTGAAAAATTTTATAACTGCGCACGCAAACTAACATCTCCCGCAGAGATATGTTGAATTTGATTATTTGTTTCCAATAGCAAATAACCATGTTCATCAATACCACGTGCGACACCTTTTATATTTTCGTTTAATTTATGCAACATAACTGGCTTATCTTTTAAAATATCCCACTGCGCCCATTCACCTACCAGGTTATCAACTTGTTTGCGTTCAAATGTGTCTAATATTGATACCACATGATTTAATAAGTTGGCAGCCACTTCATTTCTGCTTATTTCATTTGTTGTTGAGTGCGTAACAATATCTGTCCAGTCCTGATCAATATTTACACTTTCTTGTTGCGACATATACACATTCACACCTATACCAATAATCATTTTACTGGTGCCGCTTACTTCACCTGAACACTGAATTAATAAACCTGCCAGTTTTTTATTATGACAGTAAATATCGTTTGGCCACTTCAGGCCTAAACCAGACATACCCAGCGCTTTCAATGACTGTAATATGCCAATAGACAATAATGGACTCAAGGCACCCACCTCACTCATGGATTTTTGTAATGGCCACAGTACCGACATGTAGATATTTGCGGCATAAGGTGATTCCCAATGACGCCCCCGCCGCCCTTTCCCCGAAGTCTGCATTTCAGCCATGGCAACCGAGAAGCACCCTGCTTTTGGCAATTCTTGAGTAGCCATATAATCATTTGTCGAACCAAGCTCGTGCATAATCTGGAATTGAGTTAACTTTTCTCTGACTGATGTCGTCAGTTTGGATTTAATGGCAGCTTTGTCGAGCAAATCGAGAGGTTTCATTAGCCTGTAACCTTTGCCCCGTACCCGATCAATTGGGATACCCATGGACACGAGTCTGAGGATACAATTGTGTATAGTTGCACGTGTGACACCAAACACATTGGCTAGATCTTGCCCTGAGTGATAGCGCGTATGCTCAAGCCGATTTAATACATCAATATATGGCAACATGTTTTACAAAGATAAACGGACATTTTCTACCCACAAAATGTCAAAGAAAATTCTCCAACTCTAGGTACAATAGGCACACTCACTGATAAAAATGACGATGCATATTTCAAGAAACTATTTTATTCGCGCCATGTGCTTTTTTGGGCTTGCCCTAATAAGCATAAATAGCTATGCGGAATACTACGTCTATAAACACAGTGACGGTACCACTTGGTACTCTGATAGAAATCTACCGGCTGACAATTATAAGCTAATTGCCACTATTGGCCGCCCTACTGCCTCTGTATCCTGTACGGGCTCTATCAGCGGCCGCGCTAAAGATCATGCACCAATTATACAACAGTACTCAGATTTATATGGTGTTAACCAAGAACTGATTAAAGCAATTATCACTGTAGAGTCGTGCTTTGATCGTTACGCCGTCTCTAGAGTGGGTGCTAAAGGATTAATGCAATTGATGCCTGAAACTGCAAAAATTATGGGTGTGCATAATGTTTTTAACGCCAAGGACAATATTCGTGGTGGCACTCGCTATTTCAGGCAAATGTTGGAATTATTTGAATTCGATGTGGAACTCGCATTAGCCGCATACAATGCAGGACCCAACGCAGTCAAGAAATATAACGGAATCCCTCCTTTTCAAGAAACACAAGGTTACGTCAAAAAGGTCATTAAGCATTATAATAGCTTCACCGAAGCCGAATCTTAAGCCTTTAGCAAGTAACCTTTCATGTCCCTAGCAAAAAAAGTTCTTATTTCAATTGCTGTTGTCATTGGCATTATATTTATATCTACAGCTGCTGCTTACAAACTTATCGACGATAAAGTTATTGAAGATAATGCACTCAATGCATTACAAGAAACCCTCAAGCGCGATGTCAGTGTCGAAGGTGATTTCACTCTATCGAGATCCTTACACCCTACATTGCGCACAACAGGTGTCAGCATTGCCAGCGCCGACTGGGATGCAGGTAGTCATTTACTAAAAGCAGAAAAACTGGAATTTGGCATTGCCTTGCTTGATCTGTTGCGCGGTGTAATCACCATACAGGACATTGTATTTGAAGATGCAGTCATTAACATTAAGCGCAATGCTCAAGGAGAGTCTAATCTGGAATTCACACCAGCCAACTCCCAAGCTCCAACAAATAAAAGCAATAGTCAAAGTAACAATCTAAGCGCACGCTTTGATGTCATTGATGTAAAAATTCAGAACTTGACTGTTAACTACTCAGATCTGCAGTCCAATACAGCTTTTGTGTACGCATTGGATGAGTTCATATTAAATCCATTAAATAAGCACGTCATTAATATCACTACGAATAGCCGCTTTGATGAACAGCCTATTATTATCAATAGCAAAATGTGCCGTATTAGAGCTCTTCTGAGAGGTGAAGATTGCCCAATCACTGCTACAGTTGAATCAACACCTTTTGAAACAAGCATTAAAGGTGATATCAATATTGCCAATCAAGGCGCAGTGAAGCTTAATGTTGACACACAGGCAGGTAATATTAATGAGTTTTTACTACTTGGTGATTTATCACTACCGGATACTGACAACATAGAACTTAAAACTCAACTGCATGGTAGTTTTAATCAACTCAGTCTTAATGATATTAAATCCAGTATAGAGTTAGAAAATACCGAACTGGAAGTGACAGGTAACATTCAATCAATCAATACACTTAAGGGCATTGACCTATCTGTCTTTGCTCAAACAAAGCAACCTGCCTGGCTGGATATGTATCAAGATTTTTTTCCTAGCGAGTTAATTAAAGAGTTTAAAGCTAACACTGTAATACAAGGCGACAGCGATGCTTTAAAAGTTAGCAATATAGAATCAACCCTAGAACTGCAAGACACTATTATTTCAGTTACAGGTGATGCAACAGTTCAACCACAACTTAGTCTCGCCGTGCTAGTAGATGCACAAGGAGAACAACCCGCCTGGTTGAATGAATTTCAACAAGCTATTGCTGCTGAAGAAATTAACCAGTTCAGCATCAAGGCAAATATCAACAGCTCTGACAATATTATTAACATTAACAAGCTAGATTCAGACATTACTGTTGGCACAGTTAACACATCTGCTAAAGGTGATGTAAGCATTGCTGATGAAAATCAACTCAGCATTGATTTAGATATCAGTTCCGAGGGTAAGAACTTTCAGGATTTAGAAAAATTACTCAAACAGCCGCTACCGCAATCAAATAAGTTTTCATTAACAACGTTGTTTTCACTGGCCCAAGAAACTATCAAGCTTAGTGATGTTAGTTTTTCTCTGGATGACACTGCATTGCAAGGCTCTAGCGAGATTGAGCTTTCATCACCTCTCAATATTCGCGCGCAACTCAACGCAGACACACTAAATATTGAGCATCTTATCGCGATGACACAGCAAGAAAAAAATGGGCATGAAGAACAAAGTACGGAAGAAAAAACAAAACCAGACAATGAAACATTGTTTTCTGACACACCAATTGATCTTGACTGGCTAGGTACCGCTGACTCCAATATTACACTCTCTATTAATAATCTAGTCTACAAAGATGCAAATATAGAGGATGTTAAAGCTTCAGTTAGCGCAAAAAATAATATCGCCACTATAGATATTAGCTCATTAAAATATCTCGATGCTAACCTAACCTCAAAAACTGCAGTTAACGCCAGCAATAATACTTATGCGCATAGTTTATTCACTGAGGGTTTTGACTTAGGCAGATTACTAACTGAAACGGAAACCAGTAGCACCCTGAAGGGCAAAATAGATGCCTCCATTGATATAACTTCTTACGGTACTACTAGTCAACAAATCGCCAGTAATGCCAATGGCAAAATCACTTCAGTGATGACAGAAGGCTCTTTAGCAGATGCACCTATCGATTTGCTAGCAAGTAATTTACTGGTTGAGTTGATGCCAGGCAAAAGCAAAAAAGACACCACTAAAATTGAATGTTTATTTGTACAATTTACCGGTCAGGATGGTGTATTCAAAAGTGATGCGGCATTACTCAATACCGAAAACATTGTTATGACCACTAACGGCGATGTTGATTTAAACAATGAAAAACTAAATCTTTTATTGGTTCCCAAACCAAAAAATATTGAATTATTTACTCTTGATGCCAATATACGCGTGTCGGGTGATATTGCAGACCCAAGCTTTTCTTTAGATAAAGGCTCGGTATTTAAAAAATTACTTAAAAGTGCCGCTACTGTCGCCCTAGGACCTGCTGCATTAGCTGTTCCATTTGCCAGTATGGGTGACAGTAAAAGTGAAAAATGTTTTAGTGAAGTGGCAAGTGTTACGACCAAGGCAGTTGAAGCCCAGCAAGAAGCTGAACGATTAGCACGAGAACAAGCAGAAAAAGAAAAACTTGAAAAAGAAGCGCTTGAAGAGGCAAACAAGGAAGCAATCGTAGAGCCTCTCGATCCATAAATTCAATTCATTAAAAATTTTTCACCATGACTGAAGACAATACTACCCCTTCTAATCATTTCATTCGCAATCGAGTTCGTGCGGACCTTGAAAAAAATTCATTCACATTAATGACTCGCTTTCCTCCTGAGCCAAATGGTTACTTGCATATAGGCCATGCTAAATCTATTTGCCTAAACTTTGGTATTGCCCAAGAGTTTAATGGTCAATGTAATTTACGTTTTGACGATACTAACCCTGAAAAAGAAGATGAAGAGTATGTTGAATCAATAAAACATGATGTCGAATGGCTAGGCTATCAATGGCATAACCTTTTCTTTGCTTCTGATTATTATGAGCAGTTGTATCAGTATGCAATTAAATTAATTGAAATAGGCAAAGCCTATGTGTGTGATTTAAATGCAGACCAGATCAGGGAATATCGCGGCACGCTTACTGAGCCAGGCAAAGACAGTCCTTATCGAAACCGTTCCATTGAAGAAAATTTAGATTTATTTCAACGCATGCGCGCCGGAGAGTTTCAAGAAGGCGAACGTGTGTTACGTGCAAAAATTGATATGGCTTCACCTAATATTAATATGCGCGACCCTTCTTTATATAGGATTAAATACGCACACCATCATCGTACTGCGGATGAGTGGTGTATTTACCCTATGTATGATTATGCACACTGTATTTCAGATGCGATTGAAGGCATTACCCATTCACTATGTACATTAGAGTTTGAAGATCACCGACCTTTATATGACTGGATTCTTGATACTTTAGAGACACCTTGCCACCCACAGCAAATCGAATTTGCACGTCTATCTCTGGACTATACTGTCACTAGTAAGCGTAAGCTGCATCAGTTAGTGAATGATAATCACGTAGATGGATGGGATGACCCACGCATGCCGACTATCGCAGGATTACGCAGACGCGGTTATCCCCCGGCCGCTATTAGAGACTTCTGCGAACGTATTGGCATTACCAAAAAAGATTCACAAATTGACGTTGGCGTATTGGAAAATTGCGTACGCGAAGAATTAGATCACAATGCACCAAGGGTAATGTGTGTACTCAATCCCGTCAAAGTAGTGATAGAGAATTATCCAGAAAATCAAACTGAACAATTAGACGCATCTAATCACCCTAAACGGCCTGAACTAGGAAAACGTCAAGTACCTTTCTCACGTGAGATTTTTATTGAGCGCGATGATTTCATGGAGAAACCTGCAAAAAAATTCTTCCGTCTCGCCCCTGGTCGTGAAGTACGTCTGCGTTATGCTTACTACGTTACTTGTACTGACATCATAAAAGATGAGACTGGCAATATTATTGAAATCCGTTGCACATATGATCCGGAAACACGCGGCGGAAAATCACCCGATGGACGTAAAGTTAAAGGTACTATCCATTGGGCATGTGCAAATAATTCACTATTGGTACAAGTGAATTCATATGATCGTTTATTTAATACAGCTAACCCTGCAGCCAGTGAAGATATAACTGCGAGCCTAAATCCAAATTCTTTGGAAGTATTGCCGCAGTGTTATGCTGAACCAAGTCTGGCAGATGCAAAACCAGGACAAGCTTACCAATTTGAACGCAGCGGCTATTATGTGCGCGATAGTTCGGATGGTGCTGACGGAAAACTTGTTTTTAATCGCACGGTAACTCTGAGAGATACTTGGGCAAAGTTAAATAAGTAGCTTTAGTTCTTCTCTCATATAGAACTCAACACATGTGAACTTACAATTTGTATCGCAATGCGATTATTTATTTGCGTGTACTACCCACACGCAAGTGTGGGCAAAGTTAAATAAGTAAATTAAAAATAATTACAAGCATAAAAAAAGCCCGGTAATTTACCGGGCTTTTTTTATTTGACTATATGTATCTTAAACTTTTTTCATTTCTTTAAACAAAGTGGCAAAGAACTTCAATGCATCTTGCACATCAGGATCACTCATTGTTTTCATCATGCCAGGAATGCCGCCTTTAGCACTTGGTTCGTGACTCGCTTTCGCTGATGCAGCCGCTTCACCGAATTCAACAAATGTATTGACAATGTGTTCACGTTCCAATAAATCCAGTAAACGCATTAAACCTTCGCTGCGTGCAAGACGATCTGCTATACACATTAACTCACTCGCTGTTTCTGCCAAGCGCGCAACAATATCGTCAGTCAACGCATCACCCGCAGCACCCATGACGCGTGCTAAATTCACTACACGATCGAGGTCACCATTTTCAACCATACGACTAATCGCAGGCAATGCTTTATCCAGGTTACTGTTGTTGGCTTTATCCAGCAGAACTAAACCATCACCTGCAACTTCAGCAAGCCGGGCAACAATATCATCGGTTAGTGCATCACCTGCACTTTCTACGAGTCTTTCAGCCTCCATACTGATATTATTTCCTAACTGACTAATATTTCCTAACTCTCCCATTGTTTGTCTCCTCTAGAGTAAACCGCGTGCACTCGCCCAGTACATTTTATTGTAGGCAGTCTTGAACATATGAATACCTGCGGTAGGTGCTTTAGGGCGAGGTGGATTTTGGTAATTAAACATTGCGTAGGTGGCTTTACCTTCACCGGCTTCAATAAAGCAGAACACTTTACCATCATAATCACGCGTTGCACTACCAATAGTTACAAGAGAAGCAATATTTTCGGCCAAGGCTTCTGCTTCAAAGTGCGCAGTAGAGCCTGCTTTACTAATTGGTAAGTTTGTTGTGTCACCTAATACGTAAACATTTTCACGGCCTTCCATGTTTAAACGTTTACGATCTGTTGGAATAAACCCACCTGCGCCTAAACCAGCATCTTCAATGACCTGCATACCTTTATGCGCTGGAACAGTAATTAATAAATCATATTCAGCTTCGGTACCCTCTTCACTCATAACAGCATTTGGAGTGACTTCTTTCATATTGAAAAGCGTTTCATATGTGATACCCAAACGTTCAAATTCAGGTGTCGCCCATTTAGCCACCGGTTCCAAACTATGAGTACGACCGATTGGGTAAGTATAGTGAAGCTGGACTTTGTCCCAGATACCACGCTGTTTGAAATAATCAACCAGCATAAATGTAATTTCTAATGGTGCCATTGGGCACTTATGTGGAACACCCACGGCAACAACAACTTTTCCGCCTTCAAATGCTTCCAAGCTCTTATACATCTTGACGGCATCAGCTTCAGTATAAAATTGCTCGGCATACTCGGCTAAACCTGGTGTACCTTCTGCATGTGTGCGTGAGCCAGTTGCAATAACAATAATGTCATAGTTATAAACTGTTCCACTTTTTGACTTAACATTGTTGTCATCGAGATTAAACTCAACTACTGGATCAACCTTAAATTCAATACTTGGCTCAAGTAGACTCACTTGATCGCGATATAATTCAGAAGGATTCATTTTACCCACTGCAACATACAACAATCCCGGCTGATACATGTGCTTATCTGATGCAGAAAGCATAGTAATACTTGCTTTACCAGACTTAAGCTCGTGCCTCATCCTACGTGCCAGATTGTTAGCCAGAATGGTGCCACCCATTCCACCGCCGACGATTAAAATTTTCATTACAACCTCACTTTGATGTTAGTAATTGTATAGGGGAAAGTTATTACTTAGCTTTTTTGACCACGATACTCCAGACGCCACCTTCTTCTGAGGTCTCCAGTACTTCATGGCCAACTTTGTTAATCCACTCGGGAATATCATTAGCTGAACCTTCGTCAGTTGATAACACCACTAATTCATCACCCACTTCTGCTTGCTTCATGTTAGCAATCAGTTCCATTAATGGGCCCGGGCAAAATGTATTTTTTGCGTCTACTATTTTGCGATCTGCCATTGCTTATCTCCTCGTATTTAAAATGTCCACACTTGACCTGCAGACGCTTCATCTAAAAACTTAGTCAGACCCAGAGGCTCTGAAACAAATTCTTCCAGCTTATCCTGGCTTAACTCGAGAATATCCACAGCCATAGAACATGGGAAAATTTTAGCGTCACCAAGCTCTACTGCAGATTGAAATAATTCCATAAAACCCGGGGCGTTCTTTTCTTCTAATAGCGCGCCCATAGGGCCATCTGCTTCTGCTTTTAAGTCACATCCTTTTGTGAAAAATTGCAATGCATTCATTGAAAGAAAAACTGTGACCTCGTTACCGCTGACCGCACCTACCGATGCCACCATTGCAGCCATCTGCAGTTGTTCACGCTTACCAGAAATAAGCATAATACTGATCTTATCTGACATGAGTTCCATTCCTGTTGTTCAAAGTTAACGAATATAATCACAGGCAACCCATGTATATTGATTAAACGGGTTACCCTAAAAATACTATTTTTTTACGAATTATGGACAGCGGTGAGCAATATTATGGGAACACTATTTATAGATGATATGAATAAGTATTGCTTATTTACATATAAACTTTATGTATCTTTGGGGCCTTTCACGCTGCTTGCAGCCCGCCTATATTCGCAGCCGCAATAGTAACACCGAACGCTATCTTGATCAGAAAAAGTGAGATAAACCGCAGGATGTCCCAGGGCATTACCAGTCCCTCGGCAGCACACAGTGGATACGTTTGATTCCACTATAATCACTTGTTCTGCTCTAGACTCTAATGATGAATTTTCCATCAATCGATTCCCACCTTTCCAGTCATATCAATGTTAAAACCAGGAGTATAGTTACGTATTACGCACTCTCGAGTCAACGGTCTCTAGTTTTTTATTCTGGCTTATTGATTTAAAGCAATAGTAAACTCTAACTATTATCAACATTCTTGAGAATTGTTATGCTAATTACTATCAAACGATTTTTTTACTTACTGTTAATTGCCATCTGCTCACCTAATATTTATGCAAATAATTACACGCTGGAACCTGTACATACACAAATTTTATTTTTTTGTGATCACTTAGGTTTTTCAAAATCACAAGGTGAATTCCTAAAGTTTGAAGGGACTTTTTCATTTGATCCAAATCAACCAGAATCTTCAAGCGCAGAAGTCATTATCCATACCGCAAGTATTGATATGGATGACCAAAAATGGAATGACCATATGAAAAACCAAGATTTCTTTGATGTAGATAAATTTCCCACTATGACATTCACAAGCACCGAAGTTGAAAGTGTTTCACCTGGGATAATGAATTTACATGGCAATCTAACTATGCTTGATCAAACCCACCCTGTGAGCTTGAAAGTGACGCATAATAAATCAGGTGTGCACCCATTCTCAGGCGATTACATTGCCGGCTTTTCTGCCAGCACGACAATTAAACGCTCTACCTATGGGATGACTTATGGTTTACCTGCGTTAGGAGATGAAGTCGAAATACGTTTAGAAGTTGAAGGCATAAAAACACAATAATGAAATGGGGTAACAGTGCCAACCACTGGGGATTACTCAGTCGCCTACTACATTGGTTTAGTGCCATTGCAGTATTTTTCATGTTTGGACTTGGCATCACCATGATAAATATGCGCTTATCACCAATGAAATTGGAAATGTTCATTGTGCACAAATCTATTGGCATGCTGCTGCTAGTAGTTATTTTTATCCGTGTCATTTGGCGATTACTTAATCCCGCACCACGTGCTTCAAAACATTTATCTAAATTGCAAACAAAGATTGTATTCTTAGGCCAGCTACTTATGTATGGTCTGTTGTTTGCTATTCCGATAAGTGGCTGGGTGATTAATTCTGCAGCCAATTTTCCTTTACAGTGGTTTGGCTTATTTGAAATACCTCCAATCACTGAACCCAGTATTGTGGTTGAAGACTATGCAAAGACCACACATTTCGTATTAATCTGCATATTAGGCAGTGTAGTTTTACTGCATGTATGCGCGGCACTGCATCATCATTGGATTAAACGCAATGACATACTCAAGCGTATGTTATGAATAATTTAACAAATTTTATTTCTTTGATGTTGTTAATAGCAACACTGCCCTGCGCAGCTGCACAACAGTGGTTATCTATTGCTGATCAAAGCCAAATTAAATTTATTGCCAGTTATGATAATGCAGAATTTGAAGGCCAGTTCACACGCTTTAGTTCTCAATTTAATATTGATCCAGACAATATCACTGCCAGCAAACTGCTAAGCAATATTGATGTCACCTCGGCAAATACACAAAGCAGGGATCGTGATCAAGCACTGGCAGAAGAAGATTGGTTTTACTTTAGCAAATTCCCACAAGCGACATTTAGCAGCCAATCTATCACTATAATTAATGACAATTTACTTGAAGTAACAGGCTTACTCACTATTCGCGATCAACAAAAAGAAATTACCTTCCCTATGCAATGGCAAGTGATAAACGACCAGCGGCGTCAAGCGCAGGCACGTTTCACTTTAGACCGTCGCGATTACAATATAGGTATAGGAGAATGGCTAGAAGATGAAACTATCGGCTTTAATGTGCAAGTGATATTTTCAGTCACCTACGAATTAGCTAACTAACAATACTATTTATTATTCAAACTAAGAATGTGTTGTGCATGCTCTATCCAGCCAGATAATTTTTCCTGCTCAGGGATTTGACTGAGAATATTTTCACGCGCATTATTTTTTTCCAATTTTTCACCTAAACGTACCGGCTTTTGCGCCGCCAAGTCTTCAAGCGAATAAATCTCTGTGGCTTCTAATAACACTGCATCATCTGCTTCGATGTTTGCTACACGCAATAACTGCGCAATCGACACCCACCTTTGGATAGCAAAATCTTCAACGCCAATTTTTGTCGCAAGATCGTAAACGGCATCATCACTGTCGCATTTTTTCCATAAATCTTTTGTAGTGCTGACATCCATATCTTTAAGCTTTGCCAAGGTGGATGCTTCTATATCTTCAATGACATCTAAGGAGTATTCATCTTGCCAATCTTCAGCACCTCCGCTGGCAGGAACCAACTCGAGTTGTTCAATACGCTGCGCTAATGATTGATTTTCTGCACGTAATGCTTCAAGTTCACGCTCATACCGGTCTAAATGTCCATTTAGATCACGTTGAGCACGTATACTTTTTACAACCCAGCCATAAATTACGCCAATAACAAAAGCGGCAAATAAATAAATTGAAATTTCTTGGATTAAATAATTCATAACTTAACTGACTCGACTATTTTTCAGTCACTCTCATATTATTCATTACAATTCTCACGCCTGGTCGATGACTTGCCACTTTAATTGCCTGGCTAATTTGCTCTTGAGTCTCTAATTCACCATGCAAAGTAACATCACGGCCATTTATAGAAACCTTTATGGAAGCTAGATCATGTTGTAATAATTGCTGTGTGATATCAGATTCTAATTGCGCCATTATTTTGGGTGCAGTTGTTTCTACCACTAAATAACTAAACCCTGCCAATATGCAAACACACAGTATTATTGCTAATAATGTGCGCATATTAATCTTGTTAATCTTTATAATTTAGTTGGGTTAGGCGCATCTCCATAAACTTCTTCAGGATCAAACACTTTATCGCTTTCATGGTATTTCAAGGTTAACGGGCTATTATCCTGGGGTTTACCTATTGGAATCGAACGATAAAAACATGAGCGGTAGCCTACGTGACAACTTGCCCCCCCAGCTACATCTACTCTTAACCACACGGTATCCTGATCATCATCGATACGCATTTCTATCACCTTCTGCACCAGGCCACTGGTTGCACCTTTGTGCCATAGGCACTGTCTGCTGCGGCTCCAGTAATGTGCCTCACCGATTTCTATGGTTTTCTTAAACGCTTCTTCATTCATGTAACCCATCATAAGCAGTTCACCCGAGGCCATATCAGTGGTGACTACTGGGATTAATCCATTTTCATCAAATTTAGGCGCAAGTTCATTACCTTCTTCAACCTGCTCAATACTGTCACGTGTTGCAAACATAACTATATACTTCTACTCAGTTACCAAATTGGCTGCGCAGTATAACACCGCAAAATCAAGATTCCATCCGCTGACTTAGCATGCTTATCAATGAGAGAGCAGCTCTGCAAACAAGCCATCAATAGCTGCAAAATCTTCTTCAAATAAGCCCAGCATAGCAAAATGCCCCATTAATGATGGCACTATTTTAATCTCACTGTGCGGGATAAATTGCTGTTCATAAGCCATATCAGCAGGAGGGACAAACATATCTTGGGCAAATGCGATCATGAACGTTTTTGCAGTAATTCCCTTCAGGGCTTGTTCAAGACTGCCATTAGCCAGCACACTGGAATCACCTGTTTGCCACTTATGCGCCATGCACAACAGTGCATTTGGATCCATAGGTTTAAACCATGCTTCCCAAAAATTTTTCATACATGCTTGCTGGGATTCAAAGCCCAAGCGTTGCCACTGTTGCTGTTTATAGAATTCAGGACAGACACCCATCAAAGCAAATACATGAGCCAAACGTTTAAGACCAGCCTCACAACTATGCGCTGATGTATATGCTCCCTGATTAAATTGTGGATCCGAGCTTAATGCTTCACTGAAAACATCAACATACAATGAATTATGTGGCGTACATTGGGCCGTACCGGCTATCGGTGCTGCACGCTTTACCATCTCAGGGTAGCGAATTGCCCATTCTAAAGTTTGTTGCGCACCCATCGACCAACCAGTCACAAGTTGTAGTTGAGTCAGCTTGAATTTTTCCGTGAGTAATTGATGCTGCGCAATGACATCATCGGCAATTGACAGCTGAGGGAAATTTTCCATTGCCTGTTCGCCATCAGTATTATGCGGGGAACTGGAAATCCCATTACCCAATTGATTGGGGAGAATAATGCAATACTTTTCAGGATCTAAAGCCTTCCCAGGACCAATGTAATGCGCCATATTTTTTGACGTGCCTGAAAACATGATAGTGAACAATATGGCATTGCTTCGATCTTCATTCAGCTCTCCATAGACGCTATAGGCAAGCTGCGCTTTTTCTAAAGTCTGACCCGACGTTAATTTAAAGTCTCCAAGCGCAAATAGCTCATAAGGGCCATGATTTTCCGCAGTGTAATACTCGTTAAAGAGCACAAAACCTCCTTTGACATCACTAGATCTGGACTTACAGATTCAAAATTATCACATAGCAATGCAGCTAAGCTTTTAATAAACCTGCCATTTATTTCAGCAGACAATATTTTGTTCAGAAATTGTCCTATTTTGGTGCAAAATCCCTATAATGACTATGCTCTTCACTCAATGTGATAGCGCAATACAAATAACTAAAATAATAAATAATCAGGAGAACATCGATGGAAAGCATGCTACCTCTCATAATCAATCTCATAAGTGGCGCTGTCGGAGGCAACATCGCCGGCGGATTAATGAAAAACCTAAGTCTTGGTACGTTAGGAAATTCTATTGTGGGCATCCTTGGAGGTGGTGCGGGTGGTGCCTTGCTGAGCACACTTGGACTCGATGTCGGTGGTGGCGGAACAGATATCGCGGGCATCCTTGGCAACGTGGCGTCTGGTGGTGTTGGCGGAGGTGTTTTAATGGTGATTATTGGTGTATTAAAAAATGCCTTTGCCAAATAATTGATCCCATCATTATGAAAAGTAAAAAGCCCGGGTATTGCCCGGGCTTTTTTATTTGATTACGTGTCGTTATTACTAATTAAGAATAAATGTCACCTTAAGCAAAACACGGTACTCTTCAACTTCGCCTTTCTTACCCACAGTTACTTCTTGGTCCTGCACCCATGCACTTTTAACATTCTCCAAAGTTTTACTCGCACGCTTAACGCCTGTCTGAATTGCATCCTCAAAACTTTTTTTAGAGGATGCTTTGATCTCCGTCACTCTTGCTACTGACATAATTACTTCTCCAATATTTATTTAATAGTATTAGATCTCCCTGATAATTATTCTCCTTGGATTTATTTCCTTAGCTTTATTTTTATTTACTCTTAATTGTTGCTTAAAAACCTCCGGCATATGTGCGGAGCAACTAAGCGGCTAGAGTGGATTCCACGTCTTTTCCGGTGTGAACTTTAAGTATCCTACACTTGCACCTGCGCGCCAACCTACCCCCAGGCGAATTGGTGCAATAACTGTTTCATCTCGTTGTACATAATTTAGACCCGCCCCGCCAACGAAATATAAGCTGCCATCAACACCTGGGTATCTCTGAAAAACGCTCTCAACACTAGGCAGGCTATATACCAGCATAAACACTTTGGCAGCATTTCCACCCCAGTCAAAACCTATTGATGGCCCTTGCCAGTGTACCTGGCGACTGTAGCCATTCTTGAGATAGATGTCCCCATCCCCATAACGCAAGCCAACTACTACGGCACCAGCTGCCTCTCTGCCCTTAATATAGCCATCAGGCTGACCATGATCTTCAAATGCTTTTTCAATCACTGAAGCCAAACCTTCCGCGCCCGCACCTAAGTAGCTTTGAGCTTCACTAATAATCGTATCTTTATCGTACTTCCCCGAGTCATCAGCTATCGATTGAGATGCGAAGCCAACCAAAAATAATGTGATCAATGCCAACAGTTTTAGATACATAGACATGCTCCAATGGACTATTTTTATAATGAAATACTTTGCTTAAGAGTCATAACTCTTTGATGAGTTCCATATTTTAACGGAAAATATGCGATTACGAAAAAGCCCCGCAATGCGGGGCTTAGTGTGCAGCATTGTTATTGAGTACTTAACTTCTTCGCTTGCGCGCAAGCAACGAGAACCCAAGCAACCCGGAAATGAGTAACGGCAGCGCGGCAGGAACAGGCACGGGCGTTAACTGCACAAGCCAGTCATTAGTACCATGAAAGACTTTACCGTAGTAATCTTTTTCAAAATCGCCCACTTTCGGTAGCAACCAACCGCGTGCAATTAGCGGTCCACAATCATCATGGCCGCCACAACGATGACCACTATCATCTGCTTTAAAAACATTACCACTGCCATCAGGTACCGCAGTATAAACAAACACGTTGTTATCCGGATCTGTTAGCACTAACTCACCTGCGGTTGATTTAAAGCCACCAGGGATGGCGACTATATTGGTCAACGTTTGAGACACTTGCCATAAAGTCATAGTTGTATTGTTATATAAAGTACCAACAATATTGGCTATAAGACCATCCCACACTAGCTTGACACTAGCACCACCTAACTGAGTGCTAAAAGTCGGGCCAGCACCTACAGGGGGAGCTAATGAATCTAAACGCAGACCGTATGGTCCCTGACTATTAGTTAATGCACTATCTGGATGATCGAGCAGAAAATATTCCTGACCCTGTATAATTGCAGCATGCGATACACTTAGCGATAAAACAAATAATAAAAAAACTCCAACCAACTTCATTAAATAATTCCCCTTAATACTTTGTTTGCATTGTTAGTTAGCAATACGCTGATTAGCTATTTTACTCTGTTGAACAATAAACACTAGCTTATTGTAAACGCTAACTTACTGCCTAATAGTAAGTTTTTACAGATGAATTTTTATTTTGTGACTCGCATCACATTTGTATTTTCACCTACAAAAATACACAAATAAAGAAATAAGAGTAACTCACTGAATTTTAGTGGTTTAAAGAAAACAAAACTATTTAAATAAAAATCTATTTAATTTTCGTTTAGAAATACTAATGAGGCGAGATCAGTAATAGATTGAATATGATTAGTATCTTGAATTTTCAATTCGAATATTGCTGCCATTTCCTGAAATTGGGCAGCCACATGGCCCAGCAAAACTACAAAGTCACTCATGGCTACATTGAGCTCCTGTTGTGACAATCTACCTGCGGTTTCTATAGTTTCACGGTCA
>JANQKJ010000235.1 GCA_028281205.1 Gammaproteobacteria bacterium | reverse complement strand
TATATTTATATATTACTTGTGGTTACTGGAATTATATCGTACATACTTTCGTTATTTAGCCCGCTATTGTCGATAAATGAATTTTATATTTTTAAGGATACATTGACGATCTATTCAGTAATGTTATCGTTATTTCATAGTGGTGAGTGGCTACTATTTCTAGCGATATTTATTTTTGCATTACTATTTCCTTCAGCTAAATATACATTACTTTTAATATATGGGATTTTATTTAAATACAAACCGTCAAATAAAATGATCTGTTTGCTGGAAGCGGTTAGCAAGTGGGCAATGTTAGATGTATTTATTATTGCTATTTTGATTGCTAGCATAAAACTGAAGGCACTTGCTTCAGCACAAACCCACTATGGCTTGTATTTGTTTTCGCTGTCAGTATTGATAGCAATAGGATGTACGTATTTTTATAAGCATACTTTCAATAAAATAGAATGAAAGATTGTATAGAACATAAATGAAATTTTTAAATTTTCCTAATCTAAACTAGATAGTAGTTGTTTTACTTCTTTATCGTTTGGTGAAATCTCAATAGCACGAGATAGGAAATATTTTGCACGTTTGATCTTGCCTTCATTGATATCTAATTGTGCCCATGTTTGATAACGGGTCTTGATTTTATCAATACCTGCGAGTGCCGCTTTATTATTTGGCTGAAACTCAAGAATCAATTTAAATGTATCAAAGGCATTATCTTCGGGTGGAGTAGTTAGTTTTTTGTCTGCAATTTGTTGATGTGCAAGTTTAACTAACTCATCAATTGTATTACTGCTTTCTTGACCTATGGTTATATTTTCCTTGGGATAAATGTTTTTTGATTTTTCAAGTATGTCATTTTCAAATTCGCTTGGAGCTTTCTTCGTAACTGGATTTAAGTCGCCTAAATTAATTTTATCGGGGATTAAAGATTTAATGTAAGCGTGATTTATTAACTGATTCGACCATGCGAAATAACCAGCAAGCACTATAAGGGCTAAAATAACGACATATACTAGTGATTTTTTATCAGGTCTATGATTTGTTGTATCATTAGCAGGTTGCATAGGTGCTTTAGTGGTGCTCAGAGGTAGGTCTTCATCAGCATAAGGAAAGGGATCATTTATATGTTTAAGAGCTTCAATTTGATAAGTGTCGGTATACTCTAGATCATCATTGCTAACAGTAAAAGAAACTTCTGCTGTTTCTATTTGCTTTTCATAATCCTTTTGATTTGATGAGTTTGTTTCGACATCAGATTGAGTCGTGTTAATCATTACTTTTTCATATACATTAGATGCAGGCGTTACACCTGCATTTTTATTGTCAATGGTTTCAATATAAATAGTTTTAGATTCTGCTGCTGTTGGCTGTGGTTTATTAAGCGATGTCTCATGAGAAACAAACTCGACATTTTCTTTATCAGTTTGGCCGTCTGATTTTATATCTGATGAAAATTGATAATCTTGTGGTGGGTAATTAGAAAGCAAATTAGTACTTTTAAGTAAATGAATCAGTTCATCAAGAAAGCCGACGGTAATTTTTAATTTATCGGTATGCAATGCATATTGTCGGACCCACTCTAATATCACGCTAGTATTATGTAAGCTACCATTTGCAAGTGTGCAGATTTTGCGAAGTGCATACTTATTAAATTGTAACTTTGAAGAGTCGCTAATGTGGTTTTGTTTTATATCTATGAACTCTTGAATGTCTTCTTCAGTAATAACATCTAATGAGCAATGTACTAGACTGAGTCTGCGAATATCAGATATCTGTTCTATAACTCCTAACAAATTAGGTCCGCCAGAAAAAATGAAATTTACATTATTCTTACTGGTATTAATCCCTAACGCTAATTTGACTAGTTCATTGAGTGGCTCAATTGGAAACTGGTCAGCATTATCGACAATAATCGCGAAATGAGTATCTAAGTGAATGGATTCGTATACTATAGCTGAAATCATGCTTAGATCTATAGGATGTTCACTTGATTGACTGTCAAACGAGTTGCTATTTAAACAGATGGTGCGAATCTCTTCAGCACTGTCGGAAAAATAGCGTTCCAAAGAAACTGGTTGAGTAGCATGTTTGGCACTAGTTACTAGAATCACATCGGTGCCATTTTTTACATGTTCTAATATGCGATCTTTAGTTCTGCCCTCTAAGCTTTGAGCTGTAGTAGTTTTTTCATTATCATGAATAATGAAAGAAGCCTCAGTGCTGTTATTTTGTTCTAATGCTTTCACGGAGTAGTTTCTTTAGGCCATGGTTATTGATGCTACGAATATAAACAAACACTTAGTTAATAAACTTGCGCTGTTTCACGCAATTTAGAATCACTCTTATATACATGTCTAAGAAATACATACTCTGTCAGTGTTTTAGCACTTGACTGATAGTTGGATAAACTTCTCTCCGCTTATGTTGTTAACTAGTTTGAATTAACATAAAGGCTAAAACTGCGTTATCATTCGCTTTTACACAATCTTATGAATTTAAAGTAGAGGACAACTGTGGCAGACAACACAAATTATGGCTTCGCAACGCGATCAATTCACGCCGGGGCAGCACCGGATCCAGTGACAGGTGCAAGATCAACTCCAATTAATCAAGCAACTGCGTTTGTTTTTAAAGACGCTGATCATGCGGCTGCATTATTTGGTCTTGAGGAGGCAGGGTTTATTTATTCCCGTTTAACAAACCCAACTGTTAGTGTATTCCAGGAACGTGTCGCAAGTTTAGAGGGTGGTGTAGGTGCAACTTGTACGGCCTCGGGTCACTCTGCGCAGCTGTTAGCCTTATTTGCATTAATGGAAAGTGGTGATGAATTTGTAGCTTCCAATAAATTATATGGGGGATCGATCACACAATTTGGGCACTCATTCAAAAAATTTGGTTGGAATGTCAAGTTTGTTGATCCTGTTGATCCAGAGAATTTTCGTAAGGCAGTGACTCCTAAAACTAAAGCGATGTTTACTGAAAGCCTAGCCAATCCTGGCGGCGTAGTATGTGATATTGAGAAAATTGCACAAATAGCCCATGAAGCAGGTGTCCCTCTTATAGTGGATAATACTTTACCATCTCCCGCACTATGCAGGCCGATTGAGTTTGGTGCTGATATTGTCGTGCACTCAACCACTAAGTTTATTTCAGGTCACGGTAATGCAATGGGTGGTGCTGTAGTTGATTCCGGTAATTTTGACTGGACACAGAATGATAAATTTAAAAGCCTGTCACAAAATTGTGAGGCATATCATGGCTTAAATTTTTCTGAAACCTTTGGGCCCATGGCTTACACCATGTACGGCCATGCTATTGGCCTAAGAGATCTTGGCCCCACTATGTCTGCTATGAATGCATATCTATCCATAACAGGTGCTGAAACTTTACCCTTACGTATGAAAAAACATGCGGACAATGCACTCGAGGTGGCCAAGTGGTTAAGTTCGCATAATCAAGTTGAGTGGGTATCGTATGCGGGTTTACCTGATAGCCCATTTTACCAATTAGGACAAAAGTATTGTCCTGAAGGCGCAGGTGCAGTGTTTACTTTCGGTGTTAAAGGTGGGTATGAGGCAGGTGTAAAAATAGTTGATCGTTGCCAGTTATTTTCCCATCTGGCAAATATTGGTGATACGCGTTCGCTGATTATTCATCCGGCATCAACGACACACCGACAGTTAACTGAAGAGCAGCAGATATCTGCGGGTGCTGGACCTGATGTGGTTAGACTATCTATCGGGATTGA
>JANQKJ010000210.1 GCA_028281205.1 Gammaproteobacteria bacterium | reverse complement strand
ATTTTGATCGACTAGTTAGCGGTGAATTAGTGTACACCGGGGTTGTACGTAGCTGTGTAAATACTTTATGCAGGAAAATTCCTTATAAGAACATTATGGTACCTCTTATGGCAGAATACTTTTGTACATCTGCCGATGTGTACAGAATACTTGAATGGTTGCCTGATCGCGCTGACTATGGATCTACTATGGATGGAAGAGCTAAAGATAAAGTATCAAGTATGACCAGACTTGCACGTATGATTGGTAAAGATTACAACCCAGATGACGACTTGGAATGGAATAAAGCCTGTGAGTATATTGCGGGCCAGCAGATGCAAATGGTAGAAAAAAGTATTGTAGCTATTTTGAGTATCAACTCTGAAGTCAAGACTTTGGTTAGTGCTGGTGTGGGTGCTTTTCTTGTCAAGTTGATAGCTGAAAGATTATCCCTAGACTGTGTCAATTTTGCTAAGTGTATTGTTCCTAATAATATTGGATTCGATGATATCGTTTCAGACTGCGCACCTGCAGTTGCGTTGGTGTTTATAAATTCGAATTTTAATTAATATTGTGGCATTAACCTATCAACAAGTACCTTATTTTGAAAATGTTGCTGAAATATTTTCTCAGTTTGCGTCATTACCTTGGGCTATTTTTTTAGACAGCGGGCGGCCTTATACTCAACAAGGTCGCTATGAAATATTTTCAGCATATCCAAATAAAACATTTCTAACACAAGGCAGATATACCACTATTACATCGCTAGGTAATCGGCAAGTAGTACCTGATGACCCATTTGAACTTGTTAAACATGCGCTAACTACAAATAAGTTTGAAAAAAGTGACTGGCCATTTACAGGTGGTGCACTAGGGTTCTTCTCTTATGATTTAGGGCGAAGAATAGAAAGAATTCCCAATTCAGCAATTGATGATGCTTGTATTCCTGAAATGGCAATAGGAATATATTATTGGGCGTATATTGCAGATCACCAAGAAAAAAAGTCTATATTAGTTGGGGATATGTCACAGCCACGTGTTAGGCTTAATTGGCAGGATATCTTAGAAAAAGTTAATAATCCTGAAGTGTGTCAACCAAGCTATACTTACTCTGCTATTTCTAAGATCAAGTCAAATATGAGTGAGCATCAATATGCTGAGAAATTTAACGCTGTTAAAAATTACATAGCTGCAGGAGATTGTTATCAGGTTAATCTTGCGCAACGTTTTAATGTTGATGTAACAGGAGACTCTTGGGGTGGGTATATGCAGTTGCGTGAAATTAATCCTTCGCCGTTTGCTGCTTATATAAATGTACCCAATTGTCAGATATTGAGTGTTTCACCAGAGCGTTTTCTGCAAGTAAAAGATAATATTGTTCAGACTAAACCTATTAAAGGGACGCGGCCTCGATCAGATGATCCTAAACAAGATATAAGTCTGAAAAATGAATTGCAAGCAAGTATTAAGGATCGTGCGGAGAATGTCATGATTGTTGATCTTTTGAGAAATGATTTAAGCAAATCTTGCGCAATAAATAGCGTTAAAGTGACAAAACTTTTTCATATAGAATCATTTCCAACAGTACATCATTTGGTGAGTACTATTGAAGGAGAATTGCCTGCTCGTATTTCGCCTATAGATTTATTGCGTGAATCTTTCCCTGGAGGATCAATTACCGGTGCGCCTAAAATAAGAGCAATGGAAATCATAGAAGAGCTGGAGCCTAATCGTAGGGGGTTATATTGTGGTTCTATCGGTTACATTGGCTTTGACCGTAAAATGGATACCAATATTGCGATTAGAACAATTATAGAAAAAGATGGCCGTGCTTATTTTTATGCAGGTGGTGGTTTAGTTTGGGACTCGGAAGTAGATAAAGAATATCAGGAGACTTTTGATAAGGCTGCAGCTATGTTTAAATTTTTTGATCAACAGCCGTGATTGTTTTAAAACTTGGAGGAAGTCTTTACTCCAATCCATTATTAAAAGAGTGGGTCAAAAACATAGCCTCAATCGACAATCAGACTATTGTTATTGTTCCTGGTGGCGGGCCTTTTGCTGATCAGGTGAGGAGAGCAAGCTGTGATTGGGAGATTGATAATGATATCGCACATGAGATGGCCGTGTTAGCGATGCAACAATATGCCTGCTTAATTAATCATATAGATAATAGAGTCGTTAAATTAAGCTCAATTGAGTATCTTGAAAATAATAATCAAACATATGTATGGCACCCTCATCATGATGTGGCAACAAAATGTCATTATCCTAAGAATTGGCAGACTACTTCAGATTCAAT
>JANQKJ010000160.1 GCA_028281205.1 Gammaproteobacteria bacterium | reverse complement strand
TTAAAATTTTACACTCACCTGATCCTATTCGATTACCAATCGCAGCACCGGTCACCAGAACATTACTTTTTTCCAGTAAACGATATCGCTCTAATGCCTGACTACGGTTGACTTGGTTTTGAACTGTTTCCGGCCTGGCCTGCACAATATAAATACTATTCTCTATACCATCATATGCCCATTCGATATCCATTGGACGACCATAATGACGTTCAATAGTAAGTGCCTGCGCCGCTAATTCTTGTAGATGTTGGTCATCAATACTAAAGCGTTTTCGATCACTAGATTCAACATCAACAACTTCCACTAATTTTTGTGATGTGCTAGTGTCAGCAGAAAATTTCATTTTAATTTTTTTTGCTCCAAGATTACGGCTAACGACAGCAGGTTTATTATTCATTAACAATTGCTTGGAAATATAGAATTCATCAGGATTTACAGAACCTTGAACAACCGTCTCTCCCAAACCATAATTTGAAGTGACAAAAACAACATCCTTAAAACCGGACTCAGTGTCGATAGTAAACATAACTCCACTTGAACCTAAGTCACTACGTACCATCTTCTGTACACATGCTGATAAAGCAACATCACTATGTGCGAAGTTTTTATGCACTCGGTAAGAAATTGCACGATCGTTATATAAAGAAGCATAGACTTCTTTAATCTTCAGCAAGGCCATTTCCAACCCATGAACATTAAGAAAAGTTTCCTGCTGACCAGCAAATGAAGCATCGGGCAAATCTTCAGCCGTTGCTGATGATCTAACAGCAAATGAAGCATCCGCATTAGTCGCTACTTGCTGATACATTTTTGTTATCTGATCTTCAAGTTCAGGTTGAAAACTTGCGCCAATTATCCAAGCACGGATTTTTGAACCTACTTCTTTGAGCACATTAACATCATCGATATCAAGGCCGGATAGTTCTTTTTCAATTTTTTCTGTCAAGCCATTAAAGCTTAAAAAATCTCTATAAGCTAAAGACGTTGTTGCGAATCCATTTGGAACATTAACTCCCAACTCGGTTAACTGAGCAATCATCTCACCGAGCGAGGCATTCTTACCACCAACCTTATCAATATCACTCATCCTGAGCTGATCCAATGCAACTACATACTCTTTACTCATTAGCTTCTTTTCCTTAAATTTCGAATTTTATTTAATATATAAATTCTTAAGCTGTAAAAGGCGAACCGAAATTTCTTCAATTGAAGTTGCTGTCGATTCAATATAGGGAATTTTATAATCCTCATATATTTTCTCTGCTAATCTTAATTCACGTTGACAATTTGAGAATTCAGAATAGTTTGTATGCGGTCGCCGCTTTTGCCTCATTTCAAAAAGCTGATTTACTGACAACGTCAAACCAACACATTTATCCAAATTATCCAGTAACACCTGAGGTAGCACGCCTGTTTCAAGTTCTTCCATGGACAAAGGGTAATTTGCCGCTTTAACTGAAAAATTAATCGCCAAATATATGCATGTAGGTGATTTGCCCGATCTGGAAACACCCAATAAAATAACATCAGCCTTATCGTATTGCTCGAACCGCACCCCATCATCACAGCTCAGTGTGTAATCAACAGCATCTATACGGGATTGATATTCCTCATACTCAAATTTTTCATGTGTAATCCCTTTAGCATGCGAGGAAGTCATTTGTAATGATTTTTCCAACGGTCTTATAAATTCGCCGAAAAGATCAATCACACAAGCATGTGTTTCCAATATCATCTTCTGATGGTCTGGATTAACTAATGTGTTGAATACGATACATTCAACACTGTCTTCACTGGAAACCTGATTAATCGTCTGTGCAATATGTTTAACTTTCTCATAGCTATCAACAAATGAGAACGTTTTTGATTCAATTTCCAAGGCATCAAACTGAGATAATAAGCTTTTCCCTACTGCTTCCGCAGTTTTGCCCGTGCGATCTGATACATAAAATATATGTCTACGAGGCATAATCAGTTATTCATATATAAATTTTCAAGTTACACTTTTATAAAACAAACTTGCTAGAAAAAAGTTCTTATCTACGAACTAAGCTATGCCTAAACTAATTTTCTACTTACAGTCACTAAAATAGTAGTCTTCGTAGTTTAAGGGTCAAAAGTTACTTGCATATTACCCACCTATAACTATTTGTGAGAAATATTAAATTATAGGCAGATTAAATATAACTCCATATTATAGTTGAGCTAACAGTCACATACGTACAAAGATCAAAGTTAACTGGCCTGTTATGTAAGTTTGTTTTTTTGGCATAGGTAAATCAAAAATAAAAGCATAACCAGTAAGTTTTACTTTAGTGTAAAAAAACATACCACGAAAATACTTATTCCAGCCATTACTGATAAGGATTTCGACTCAAAAAAAAGCAGATATTCATTTGATCATTTACATTACGGATTCATTGCCACTGAGGATATTTGTGAATAGCCTTTTAAATGACAAAGCCCGGTCACCTTAAGCTTTACTTGCTTATCATTTGCGGCCGCATCTCTAAGCAACTGGTAATGCTGTTTATTACGTGTGTGGAACCATTGCTTACTTTTACAATGACTTGGGTTACTACTGACATTGACTTGCACTAACACTTGACCAAGGTCATTGCTTTCAAGAGAGAGTATTTGACCGTAACCAGTCCAACCGGAATTTGCCAAAGCTAGATAACCTGAGACACTAAAAATTGCTAGAAATATTATAAGAATACGTTTCATTTTCAACATACATAACGAAATATCACCCTAAACAAGCTAACAGTCAATATGGCTTTTTGTTTTGACATAAATCAAAAAGCGTTACGCTCTCTGTTAACTTTTAAGTGCAGTCACTTGACTGATAATAAGATAGTAAAATACAAGAGTAATGTTATAATATAACGCTTCATTTATTTTTACTCTCACTATGACAGATCTCACTAGACATACTCCCTTTCTAGATAAGTTTGCGGTTTCTACTTCTGCATTCTGCGCCATTCATTGCCTTTTTTTACCAGTCATATTAAGCGTATTTCCCGCTTTAGGCACCACTATTTTTGGGCAAGAATCATTTCATATGTTGCTACTGATTTTAGTCATACCGCTAAGTCTTGTTGCTTTAGTTATCGGCTGCAGACAACATAAAAGTCGCTTAGTGGCAGCAGCTGGTTTTATTGGATTAAGCATATTAATCTTTACAGCAGCGTATGGGCATGACTTGCTTGGCCATGATGGAGAGCGCATCGCTACACTGGTAGGTGTATCTGCTATTGCCGTAGGACACTTACTAAATTATAAGCTCTGCCGCCGTATGAGATGTGAACATTCAGATTGATAGAATGATACATTAAATTCTATATCTCTAGTATCGCAATACTTACAACAAAATTTGCATATAGGCGTACTACATAGCGATTTTAATGTTTGATTAGCTAGAAAAAGATATATATCGGCTTTCAACTCAAAAGCAAGTAACTAGATGGTGTGTATAGATTATTCTTTGAATTCATCTAAGTGGGCGTTTTTCATGGAATAGCCTGCAGAGCCATATTCATTAGAAACACTTTCTGTTTCCAGTACACCGCTCACCCATACAGCATTATCTAACCATTTCTTTTTCAACGGTTCAACCACGCTTATATGGACCATCTGGTTTGAAGGCGGTGGTGGTACATGTATACAGGCACCGAAATAAGGCACCAATAAAAAGTCATTAAATGTTTCTGTATCAAAATCAAAATCCAAAGGTACAATAAATCCAGCCAGCTTTATACGTTGATTATCCAAGCCTGAAACAACTGGAGCGGAATTTAATTTTGCTTGCAATAAATCAAAAGAGTTTTTTGCCTGTTCTGAATCATCACCCCATCTAAAAATATCGAACCATTTAGGCTCATTCTTTTTTTGCTCAAGTAATAACTCAGCATAATCAGGTGGCATTAAATCACCCCACTGAATTTCACGGGTTTGATTTGCAAAACTGATTGCAGTAAATATCGAGCAAAAAATCGAAAATAGCAAAAACAGAACTTTCATGAGCGTGATGTTAATACACCTTATAAACCATGCTTACATACATTATATTTTGACATTAAATTAGCAAAGTAAGTGAGGTGACTTTAACACATTCACTGAAGTCTTAAATAAATAATGCTCTTTGTTGTTTAGGTGAATTTCTCAAGTTTGTACACATTTTATCTAAGCCCAACCAAACACTAAGTCACGTGGCTTGCCGCAAACATCAGTAGAACTAATTAATGGATGGCAAACAAATTTTGATCCGGAGTTAGTTTTGCAGTGTCCTGTCCTTTTTCAGATACATACCTGACTTTTAGCTCTTCAACAGTTGGAAACGTTTCGAATAAATTAAAAGTGATTTTCATATCTTTGTCAGCACCACACTGCATAACGTAGTTTACAAATACATCAGAATGAACTTCTTCCTCATGATCAGCATGATCATGATGTTCATCCTCATGCCCGTGATCATCATGACTATGATGATCGTCTTCATGCTCATGATCATGGTGAGCTTCCAACTTGCTCTCTACACGAGTGTCTATTAACTTGCATTCAGGATCAAATGAAAATATACGCTCCGCATTACGTGCAATCTCCAGTTGTTTACTTACTACGGCTCGTTGTTCTTCATTACGTGGTTCATGTTCAAAGCCGAAAATATCTTTAGCTGGAAATATAAATTCAAGCTTTATAGTCTCTTCGAAATTAGAAATATTTGCTTCTACATATCCATGCACATGTGAGCCATGTTCTATAAAATCTTCATCATCATGTTCGTGTGAATGATCATCACCAGCATTAACACCTAATGGCACCAATAAAATAATGATAAAGCTTAAAATCAATATTCTCATAGGTTTATCCCCTGACAGTACAATGTTTAGAAGTTTTACGAGTTGCAAGTAAATTTAAGATATGTCCTACCGCATGAATTATTCCACCTATAATTGTTATTAACATTTCACCCTGATGGGGAATAATTCTTAATGAAATTAAAGTGCCCGCAAATAAAGCAATTGACGTAAGTATCAACAACCCGAATAAAGCAACCGCAGTTGGGAGCCATTGTCGATGAGTTCTAAAACCTATAATTAGCGCAATAACACTAACTGGTACTATAAATATCAATATAAAACTATGAAACCAAAACTGGTGTAATTGCTGGCCGTGCTGGATGGTAACAGCTAACAAGGGAATTAAGCCTGCTGCCACTGGAAGCAGAACACAATGAATTGCGCAAATGCCAGACAATAAGATGGCAAAACGATCGAAATAAGCCTGCATGATTTAGTTACTATGTACCATAATGTTACATTATAACGTAAGCATGATATCCATGAATATCCAATTTAGTTACTCTCAATCTCATGAGAACTTTTACTTAAGTATTGTGGATAACAATGCGAATAAATTCAGGCCCATTGATTAACTAAAGCAAGCTACATGAATAGTTGAGGACTTTAACAAGCACATTTATAGAAATTATCCCGTAACCATTTGAAGGATAAATAAGAACTAGCCAAGCTTTTTGTCGTTGGCAAATAATTACTAAAGTGAATGGCGCGCCCGGAGAGATTCGAACTCCCGACCCCCTAGTTCGTAGCCAGGTACTCTATCCAGCTGAGCTACGGGCGCATTATTTGGAAAGTCGGGCATTATGCTAAATTTGGCTTATAGTATCAATTGATATATTTATTGATGGCGGAGAAGAAGTCCTCCCAACCTATTGTTTCATTACGTTTCACTCTGTTTCATATTATTTCTTAAATTTGCTAATATCTCCTGTAAATACAGTACGTTAAAAATTTAAGTGTTTTAAACTATTTCAATGTGTTTCATACAATAACACAACACACTGTATATAGAAACTGTATATAAAAAAGCGTATTCCTGGATATATGGCAAAAAAAAATAATCGGCTAAATTCACAACTGGTCAAAAGACAAACGACTCCGGGCTGGTATCCGGATGGGCACGGCTTGTATTTGCAAGTTTCTCCAACCGGTACAAAGTCGTGGGTCTACCGCTATACCAACGCAGGC
>JANQKJ010000138.1 GCA_028281205.1 Gammaproteobacteria bacterium | reverse complement strand
TACTAAGCCGATGGCATAAAAGCCAAAGCCATAACTTAAAATCCGTAAACACTGCGCAGCATAAGCAACTGTTTCAGCATCTGCAGTAAAAATTCTCACTATCGGTTCAGCAAAACCTAAAAAGATTAATGCAATACTCATCATGAATATGAAATTATATTTCGCGACGTAAACAACAGATTGTTGCGCACGGTCAACTTTAGCTGCACCTAAATTCTGACCAACTAAGGTTGATACTGAATTACTTAAGCCCCAAGCAGGCAAAATTATAAAATCGATAATTCGAATCGCGATGGTATAACCAGCGAGGGCGGTACTGCCGTACTCAGCCATCAATTTCATTAACAAAATCCAGCTTGAAGTAGCAATTAAAAATTGTGATATGCCACCAATGGAAACCTTAACTAATAATTTAAGCTCTTCAAAAACAGGGATTAGATAAGGTAAGCGGATTTGTATTCTTGAGTTGCCGCGCAAAAGGATATAGGCGCAGTAAGCCACGCCAATTCCACGGCCTATATTGGTTGCTATCGCAGCACCCTCAATGCCTAATTCCGGAAAAGGACCCAAGCCAAAAATTAAACATGGGTCTAGCACAATATTAATGCCGCATGCTAACCATATCGCACGCATAGCAACGATAGGATCACCTGCACCGCGAAATATCCCATTCAATATGAACAGGAAAATAATTGTGCCACTGCCACCTAACATGATGGTGGTATAGCCAGAATTATTTTCAATCAAGGAATCAGAGGCGCCCATAAACTGCAGGATATCCTGGCTATAGCTCGCACCTAATATGCCAATTAAAAGTGAAACTGCTGCGGCAATGACAATAGATTGGCCGGCAATAAGATTAGCGCGTTGATTATTTTTCTCGCCAATGCGCCGTGCAACCAAAGCGGTCAATGCCATACTGAAACCAATAGATACAGCATAAATTAATGTAATGAATGCTTCGGTTAATCCCACAGTAGCGATGGCTTCAGCGCCAAGTTTGGCAACAAAGAAAATATCCGTGATAGCAAATAACGCTTCCATAGACATTTCCAGCATCATTGGAATCGCCAGCAATACCACAGCCTGTTTTAGTGAACCGCGAGTGTAATCGCGTTCTTCATTAGTAAACGCATCACTGATGACTGTCCACCAGTTTGTTTTATTAGTGTCTTTAAAATTTGAGTTCATTTGAATGTCTGCAAAATCAGTAAAAAAAGTAACAAATAGCCTTGAGTTCCTGGCTCAGCCAGAAACATTCAAAGAAACGCAGTGAATTTACTGATTAAGCGAGGATAGTAGGGGGATGACCTACCGAAACAGGCAGCACGGTCCCAATCCGCGAACGGGACTTACCTAGGTTGAATGTGGTTATTGACTTCATTTACTCGTAACCGTGCTTATTTCTTGAAAAGTGGTCGCAGCTTACTCTCAATAAATAACAAGTCAAGGCATGTTACTGCTATTGGATTAATAAATTGTTACGTATGGCAAAAATAGGCATGCAAAAATGATTTTGGCTCAAATTTAATAGTTAAGTGTTGCGCCAATGTGCATGATGTTCTTAGTATTCATGTGCAAGAGTTATTAAACATCTTGCTCCAAATATGGCGTTTACTCAGTATTGTAGGAGGTCGATTCTGAGCCGAAATATTCAAACCGATGCTCATTCC